>DASXMJ010000207.1 GCA_036495685.1 Candidatus Binataceae bacterium
TTTCACGAGCGCGGCTTCGTGCTCTTCGATGCGCCGATCCTGACCCCCACCTCGTGCGAAGGCACCAGCAACCTGTTCGAGCTCGACTACTTTGGGGAGCGCAAGGCCTATCTGACGCAGAGCGGACAGCTCTATGCCGAGGCGGGCGCGCTCGCCTTCGGCAAGGTCTACTGCTTCGGCCCGACCTTTCGCGCGGAAAAATCCAAGACCCGCCGCCATCTGACGGAATTCTGGATGGTCGAGCCGGAGGTCGCATATTTCGACCTCGACGACGATATGCGCCTGGCCGAGGACTTCGTTTCATACATCGTCCAGCGGGTGCTTAAGCGGCGTGGTACCGAGCTGAACACCCTAGAGCGCGACATTTCCAAACTTGAGCCCGCCGCGAAAACGCCCTACCCGCGCGTCACCTACGATGAAGCCATCGAGCGGCTTGGCCAGAGCGGCGCGGCGGTCAAGTGGGGCGAAGATTTCGGGGGCGACGAAGAGACGATTTTATCGAGCGAGTTCGACCGCCCGGTGCTGGTTCATCGCTATCCGACCCAGTGCAAGGCATTCTACATGAAGCAGGATCCCGCGCGGCCCGAGGTCGCGCTGTGCGTCGACATGCTAGCACCCGAAGGACACGGCGAGATCATCGGCGGCGGACAGCGCGAGGATGATTTCGAAACGCTCAAGAATAAGATTCTCGCACACGACCTGCCGCTCGCACCGTTCGAATGGTACCTCGATCTGCGCCGCTACGGCTCGGTTCCGCACGCCGGATTCGGGATGGGTATCGAACGGATGACCGGATGGCTCTGCGGCATTCACCACATCCGCGAATGCATCCCGTTCCCCAGGATGATGGAAAGAATCGAGCCCTGAACCCTTCTGTCGTTAGTCTACCTCACAAGATGCCGAACAACGCGGGCGGTGGCTGGCAAATACCGCTTCACGCAGCGTAACGTGCCGGCGGGGTCCACTCCGTTGCCAGCGCATCGTACTGCGCGATCAAGTCCTCCACATCGGTACGATTCGCGCTGCGGCGAATCATTTCGTGCAGCTGCGCAATACGTTCGGTCTGCCGCTGGCGAGTCATCGCGCCCAGGGTGCGATCCATGAGGGCGCTCACTACTTCTTGGCCGGAGTACTCGCGGCCGTGGGCACCATAGAGCGTGCGCGCCGTGATTTCGGACAACGCGGTGCGCAGGTACTCGACGTGGGGCGCTTCGTCGGAGCGAATGTCGCGAACCAGGTCGGTCGCCTCCTTGGGTGCATCGGAAACCGCGGGGTCCGACAGCACTTCTTCGGCCCACGCGAAAGTAGAACGCGCGAACACTTCGATCGCGAGTACGTTCACCATGAAGCGGACCAGCCGCTCGACCTGCGGACCCAATTCCGGAAACAGCGGGAGCGGTTCCTGGCCGCGCCGCGCCATGATGCCGGCGAAAACTTCCGGTGAGATAAACGGATTGGAGAACGCGGCGTCTCGCGCCGCATCCCACATCTGGCGATGCCCGCCCTCCTGTTCCCATCCCGCCTCGTCGCGTGCGTGCGCTTCGAACAAACCGCGCGACAGATGCTCGAGCGCGGTCCCGGTGACTTCTTCGCGCACAAACGACTTGAGCGAGGGCACCGGCAATTCCCGAATCATCGCACCGAAACCCTCGACGATCGCGATTTCCGTAAGTAGGCGAATGATCGGTTCGCGCACGCCCTTCCGAATTAGGAACTTGGCCTGCGCGGCGCCGATCGAATGCGGTGGAATAACATCCTCGGGAATCTCCACCAGCGGAAGCGGCGAAGTCGCAAGATGCTGACGCTGCCAAGCCTGCACCGCGGGCACCCGCCACAGAGTCCGGGGCGAATGGTAGCCTCCATCGGCATCGAACCCGCCGTGGCATCGCACACCCCTCACGATAAGAGGTTCCGCAACCGGAACGTTGGCAAGTAGCTCCTGCGCGCTGAACGAAAGTCGTGACTCATGCAGCATGACGGTTCCCAAACTCTTCCCTAACATACGTTAGGCGTGGGAAGCGAGTCAAACCCTTGTGGGGTTAGGAGACAGAAGGCGTTTTCAGGTCACCCCCTTTTTGAACGCAGTCCACCGCAAGCCGACGCCTGACGAATCTTGCTAGAGCTCTAGGGTTGTTGACGAAGGGAACTGGCGGTTTGATCGATGAACTTACGCGGGCGAGTTGTACGTTTAGCGCACTGACGCCGAGAAACAATATCTCGATGCTGAGCGGCTACGGAATCCGCATCGTTATTGAAGGTGGCCATCCTGTTGAGTGGGGGTGGCTCTTTGGGACAACCATCCACGGCTCCAAGGGTGTGGGCAGCGCGGCGCCGGGGGGCGTTGCGGGTGAGATGCTAATTACGTTGCCTGCCGTCGATAATCGATTCCGCCCTCAAAATTGACCGACCAGTTCTGCCGACATGCAACCAAGGAGTTCATGGAGTGACGGTGACAAGTGTCGAACCCTGAACCCCGCCGAGGGTTGCTGTTATCGTGGTTACCCCAGGCTTTTTGGGCATCAACCGACCGTTGGTCACCGGTGATGAACTGCTGATAATGTGCGCAACGGTCTCGTTCGAGGAGATCCAATCGACCTGTGACGTCACGTTTTGGGTAGTACCATCGGAGAAAACGGCGGTTGCAGTCATCTGCAGCATCCCCTTCTCCAAGCTAGGGTTGGCGGGTGTGACAATGAGCGAAGTCAGGGTCGCGGCGGTCACGATGACCGTGGTCGAACCCTGGATGCCGCTCAGCGTCGCAGTGATCGCGGTGCTCCCGACACCCAGGCCCGTGGCCAACCCTTTGGTCCCGGCTGCGTCGCTGACCTGCGCGATCGCATTGTTGCCTGAGGTCCAACTCACCTGACTCGTGAGATCCTCGGTAGTCCCATCGCTGAAGGTCCCGCTGGCGGTCGGCTGCACCGTGGTCCCCTTGGCGATCGATGGAACGGCCGGTGTGATGGTAAGCGAGGTCAGAGTCGGGGCAGTCACGGTGACTGTGGTCGAGCCCTGGACGCCGTTGAGGGTAACGGTTATTGCGGTGCTTCCCACACCGATGCCCGTGACCAACCCTTCAGTCCCCGGCGCGCCGCTGACCTGCGCGATCACGTTGTTGCCCGAGGTCCAGCTCACCTGACTCGTGCAATTCTGAGTAGTGCCATCAGTGAAGTCGCAAGTCGCGTTTAGCTGGACCGTGGTGCCTTTGGCGATAGAAGGATCGTCGGGGTCGACCGTAATCGAGGTTACGATCGCGGCGGTCACGATGACCGTGGTCGAACCCTGGACGCCGTCGAGGGTCGCAGTTATTGCGCTACTCCCCGCACCCAGGCCCGTGGCCAACCCTTTGGTCCGGGCTGCGTCGCTGACCTGCGCGATCGCATTGTCGCCCGAGGTCCAACTCACCTGACTCGTGAGATCCTCCGTACTCCCATCGCTGAAGTTGCCGGTAGCGATCAGCTGCATTTCGGTCCCCTTCGCGATCGAAGCGTCGGGCGGTGTGATGGTAAGCGACACCAAGGTCGCGGCGGTCTCGGTGAGCGTAGTCGAACCCTGGACGCCGTCGAGGGTCGCGGTTATTGCGCTACTCCCCGCACCCAGGCCCGTTACCATCCCTTCAGTCCCCGGCGCGTCGCTGACCTGCGCCGTAGCATTGTCATCCGAGGTCCAGCTCACCTGACTCGTGAGATCCTCGGTAGTCCCATCGCTGAAGTTGCCGGTGGCGATCAGCTGCATCTCGGTCCCCTTCGCGAGGGAAGCGTCGGGTGGTGTGATGGTAAGCGAAGTCAAAGTCGCTGCCGTCACGATAACCATCGCCGAACCTTGGATGCCGCCGAGCGAGCCGGTGATTGTGGCGTTTCCGGCACCCGCACCCGTGACCGACCCCTTGGTCGGTGACGTGTCGCTGACCTGTGCGATCCCGCTGTCGCCGGTGGTCCAGCTAAGCTGGCTCGTGCAATCTTGGGTAGTGCCATCGCTGAAGTTGCATGTTGCGGTCAGCTGTAGCGTCGTCTTCTTGGCGATTGAATCGATCGCGCCGGCAATAGTAATCGAGGTCAAGGTCGCCGCAGTCACGGTGACAGTGGTCGAGCCCTCGATGCCGTTGAGGGTCGCAGTTATTAGCGTGTTCCCGGGACTCACGCCCGTGACCAGCCCGATGGTGCCTGACGTGTTATCCACTTGGGCAATCGAGCTATTGCCCGAGCTAAAACTCACCTGGGTAGTGAGATCCTGAACACTCCCATCGCTGAAATTCCCTAGTGCGACCTCCTGCACGGTGGTGCCTTTGGCCACCAGCGGGTTGACCGGTTGGTCCGTGATCGACTTCAAGGTGGCGTTGGTGACGGTGAAGGTGCTGATCCCGGCTATCCCGTGGAGCTTGGCCTTCACTTTGGTCGCGCCGACGCCTTTTCCATCAGCAAGCCCCTTCTGGGCAGCCGCGTTACTGACAGTCGCCACGGTTTCGTCTGCAGACTCCCAGGTCACGGAATCGGTGACATCTTTCGTGGTCTTATTCTTGAAGTTGGCGGTGGCGTGCAGTTGTACATTGGTCCCAACAGCGATCGACGAATTAACCGGGTCGATGGTGATTGATTTGATATTCGTTACTGGAGCGCCCCCGCCGCCCCCGCCGCAAGCCTGCAGGAAACTGCCGAGCAAAATCGGAATTGCGAAGATCAGTAAGAGCCGAGGGAAAAGACCGCGCGTAACTTTAGCGGAGCTAATCGCTCGAAAGGACGACCAATGAATACCCTGTCTCTTCGGGCACTCCATGTCTCCCCCCAACAGGAGAATAGTGCTCGGTAGGATTTTGCGTCCGATGGTTGATTTCGCCCTACCTCCAATACCACGAGAGGCGATTTTGGCAAAAGCGACCTGTCCCGCGGACGTCAGGAGTTCATCTATTCTTTGCGACATGATCCGAATTCCCGAAGGCTCAGCCCCACTTTCCAGGACAAATCGTGGGCCATCGCCGCCGATGTCACGACTCTCGACGATGGTGGCGGCGAAGCGGTTCCCTCGATGAGACCTTCGACGTTGGTGAGGCTCGGAAACGCCGATGCTAGAAGACTATGCGCACAGGATGCCCGTATGCCTTCTCTCGACGCCGAAGAAGCTCGTCGTTTTACTAGACCCCTCAACTAGGCGACGAGAAGCGAAAACGACGCCCTCGAAGAAGACAGCTATGGCGAATGGCCGTTTCAGTGAGACTCGGCCTCTCGGCACACGCAGGTTGACGGTTTTCTTCGTGCGACCATGATGTTCGCCAGCAGAAGCCGCGACCTCCCTCAAGTCCAATTGTAAGGGCGGTGCCCGGAGGCCATTATTTTCGGAACCTCCACGGGATACGCAGAGAATTTGGCTCTTCGGGCCGGTTCGGGTCTTCCAATTAAACAGCAAACTCCAGCTCCTCTGCGCGCTGACGAAGCGACCACCATCGCGACCGATGCGTATGTTTTCGGTTATCCCCTGGTGACAATGGAAATGACTCGGCGGATAACCACGAACGTCACCGCACTGCAGGGATTGCACGCTCCGATGGGGCAATTTGCCAGCGCTCGGACGTATCCGACGGCCGCGTTCCGCGACGTGACCGCACCCAACGCCGACACGCTCTATTCGTCTGCCTGGCTCGACCTCTCGAAGGAACCATACGTCCTGAGCCTGCCCGACGCGCAGGGCCGCTTCTATCTTTTTCCGATGCTCGACGCGTGGACGACGGTATTTCAGGACCCGGGCACACGAACTACCGGCACCGGCGCACAGAACTATGCAATTACCGGCCCGCATTGGTCGGGCAGTCTCCCGAGCGGTGTAACCGAGTACAAATCGCCAACTAACCTCATCTGGATCCTTGGACGGATCTACGACTCGAGCATCGACATAAAAACTCCGGTGCGCGATCAGGTGAATGCGCTCGATGCGGCATGGGCTACATCAAAGATGTAGGGAAATTCGAAAATGGCTGGTGTTCCCCGGAGTCACCGGCATCTACGGCACCAACTATCTGGATCGCGCGACGGTCACGTATTACGGGCTTGGCGCGAACCGACCGCAGGATGCAATCTATCCAACCTCGGAAGTTGACGCCGCGGGGAAGCCGTACTCGGGGGCCAACAAATACGTCATGCATTTGGACAAGGACCAGATGCCGCCCGCCAAGGGGTTTTGGTCACTGACGATGCACGACGCGAACTACTTCTTCGTTGCAAATCCGCTCAACCGGTACACGCTCAGCGCGCGAAATAATCTCAAGACGAAGGCCGACGGTTCGGTCGACCTACTGATTCAGCACGAGTCACCGGCAAGGGCGAGAAATCTAACTGGTTGCCGGCGCCAGCCGACAAGTTTGTTTCTCATGCTCCGCTTGTACTGGCCTAGCGAGACGCCTCTATCGCTACTGGACGGTAGCTGGACGATTCCGGCGGTGAAAGAGGCACGATAAAACGAGGTCCCACTGTCTCCCGGCATCTGCTCGAAAGGTCCTGCTTCTCCGGGACTTTCGGATTCGGCAAAAC
>DASXMJ010000208.1 GCA_036495685.1 Candidatus Binataceae bacterium
TTGAGAGCGGATTACGGGCCGGCGGCCCGGCACGTCACGCCAGAAACCGAAGCTGAGGTATAAGGCGGAAGGCCGAGGGCGGCCGAGACCGAGACCGTACGTTCCGTGGTGCGTCAGGAGCCCGTTTGAGAGCGTGGTCCATGGGGTATCGCGACAGCATCATTGGTGACACGCCAGCAGCGTGATCCCGTCTAGGAGAATGTCCAATAGCTATTACACCCCTGTCTGCGGCGCCCTCCGCCAACTCCACTATGGAAGAGGCGGCGATGAAGCACAACTCCAAGCGTGCGCGTAAAGAGAGCACAGCGCGGGCCTCGGTCTCGCTGCTCGAACGCATCCAACCGGATGCGGCCGGCATCGACTGCGGACAGAATAGCCACTTCGTAGCGGTTCCGCCGGACCGGGACCCCCAGCCGGTGCGGAAGTTCCGCACCTTCACCGCTGACCTGCACCGCCTGGCGGACTGGCTGGTGCAGTGCGGGGTAAAGACGGTGGCGATGGAATCGACCGGGGTGTACTGGATCCCGCTCTACGAGATCCTCGAGCAGCGTGGCTTGGAAGTGCTGCTGGTCAACGCGCGCGACGTGCACAACGTGCGCGGTCGCAAGAGCGACGTCACCGACTGCGAGTGGCTACGCGAGCTTCACAGCGTGGGGCTGTTGCGCGCCAGCTTCCGTCCCGCCGCCACCATCGTGCCGCTGCGCTCGTTCATGCGCCAGCGCGAAACGTTGGTCGCGGAGGTGGCGACCCGCATTCACCGCATGCAGAAGGCGTTGAGCGAGATGAACCTGATGCTCCACACCGTGCTCACCGATGTCACGGGGCAAACCGGACTTAGGATCGTGCGCAGCATCCTGAACGGGGAGCGCGACCCCGAGCGCCTGGCCGCCTTTCGGGACTCTCACTGCCATGCCTCGCACGCGGAAATCGTGGCGGCGCTGACCGGTAACTATCGCGCCGAGCACCTGTTCGCGCTCAGGCAGAACTTCGCCGCCTACGAGTTCCTGCTCAAGCAGATCGCCGAATGCGATGGCGAAATCGAAGCCCTGCTTACGACCCTGGCCGCGCAGCAAGCGCCACCTTCCGCACCATTGCCGGCGGCGCGCCGCAAGCGGGTTTCCAAGCATCAACCCCAATTCGATATCCGCGGCCCGCTGCATCGGCTCACCGGCGGCCTCGACCTAAGCCAAATCGACAGCATCGGCCCGCAGGCCGCGTTGCAAATCGTGGCTGAGATCGGGACCGATATGCGCTGCTGGAAGAGCGAAAAGCACTTTACCTCCTGGCTGGCACTGGCGCCCAACAACCGAGTCTCGGGTGGCCGCTTGCTCGGTTCCCGGACGCCACCCTCCGCCCATCGGGTTGCGGTCATCCTGCGCCGCTGCGCGATGAGTGTGGGTAAAACTTCGACTGCACTCGGTGCCTTTTACCGCCGCCTGGCGGTGCGCATCGGAAAGGCCAAAGCCATCACCGCCACCGCCCGTAAGCTCGCGGTAGTGATCTACCGCGTTCTCTCCGGCACCTTCCTCTACAACGATCCCGGCGCAACCGCTTACCACCAGCTTCATCGCGCGCGCGAACTTAAATCACTCCGCAAGCGCGCCACCCTTCTCGGCTTCGACCTACTCGACCGCGTTACCGGTGAAGTGCTCGTTAACCCGGTTTCCTAGGAGCGGGTTACGGGCCACTGGCGCGGCACGTCACATGAGAAACAGGGCTGGTGTATAAGCACGGATGGCGAAAGGCGACCGCAGGCCGAGACCGTCCGCACCTTGGTGCTATTGACAGAGCCCGTCTAGGAGCGTGGTCCATGGGGTGTGGCGATAACGACATTGGTGACCGACCAGCAGTAAACTGGCGGATCCCGTTTGAGAGATTGTCACTAGCTTTTCCACCCCTGTCTGCGGCGCCCTCCGCCAATCCAATTTCACTATGGAAGAGGCGGCGATGAAGCACAACTCCAGGCGCGAGCGCGCAGATAAAAGAAAGCGGGTCACACCCTCACTGCTCGAGCGCATCCAGCCGGATGCGGCCGGCATTGACTGCGGACAGAATAGTCATTTCGTGGCGGTCCCACCCGGCCACGACCCGCAGCCGGTGCGCGAGTTCCGCACCTTCACCGGCGAGCTGCAACGGCTCGCCGACTGGTTGGTAGAGTGCGGGGTGAAGACCGTGGCGATGGAGTCTACCGGCGTGTATTGGATCCCACTCTACGAGATTCTCGAGCAGCGCGGCCTGGAAGTACTGCTGGTTAACGCGCGCGACGTGCACAATGTACCCGGGCGCAAGAGCGACGTCCGAGACTGCGAGTGGCTGCGCGAACTGCACAGCGTGGGGCTGTTGCGGGCCAGTTTCCGTCCCGCCGCCGCGATCGTGCCGCTGCGCTCGTTCCTGCGCCAGCGTGAGACGTTGGTCGAGGAAGCCTCCACCCGCATCCAGCGCATGCAGAAGGCCCTGACCCAGATGAATGTCATGCTCCACGTGGTGGTGACCGACATCACCGGCCAGACCGGGCTTAGGATCGTGCGTAGCATACTGGCCGGAGAACGCGACCCGGAGCGGCTCGCCGCCCATCGCGACTATCGCTGCCACGCCTCGCACGCCGAGATCGTGGCCGCGTTGACCGGTAACTATCGCGCCGAGCACCTGTTCGCGCTCAGGCAGAACTTCGCCGCCTACGAGTTCCTGCTCAAGCAGATCGCCGAATGCGATGGCGAAATCGAGGCGCTGCTGACCACCCTGGCCGACCAGCAGCCTCCACCTTCGGCCGGCTTGCCTGATGCGCGCGGCACGCGGGTTTCCAAAAACACGCCCGGCTTCGATATCCGCGGCCCGCTGCATCGGTTAACCGGCGGCATCGACCTGAGCCAAATCGACTCCATTGGTCCGCACGCGGCATTGCAACTGGTCGCCGAAATCGGCACCGATATGCGCCGCTGGCCAACCGAAAAGCACTTTACCTCGTGGCTGGCGCTCGCACCCAACAACAAGGTCTCCGGCGGACGCCTGCTCGGCTCCCGGACCCCACCTTCCGCCAATCGCGCCGCGGTCATGCTACGGCGCTGTGCGATGAGTCTGGGCAGAACTTCCACCGCGCTCGGCGCCTTCTACCGCCGTCTTGCACTGCGGGTCGGCAAGGCCAAAGCGATTACCGCCACTGCACGCAAACTCGCTGTACTGGTCTACCGGGTACTCGCCGGCCAACTTCTTTACCACGACTCCGGCGCCGTGGCTTATCATCAGCTCAATCGCGCCCGCGAACTCAAGTCGCTCCGCAAGCGTGCCAAGCTGCTCGGCGTCGACCTGCTTGATCGTTCTACTGGTGAACTACTCGTGAATCCTGTTTTTTGAGAGCAGCTGGTTACCGAGAGTTGATGGTTCGATTGCGGCCATAACGCAAACTTGCGCGGGGCGCAATCTTTCAATTTATCAGGCGGGGCGTCCAGGAACGATCGGTTGGAGGGGCCGGATTATTTCCGGGCCCCTCTCATGTAACCGTAGGTCGCCTGAGGTCGCGACGGACTACTGGTTTGGATGGTTATGCTGCCAGTGGTTTTCCTTCTTCATGTATTGATAGGGATGAGACTTCCATTCTTGACGCGCGACCGGGTGGTTCTGCATGTAGTCCTGCAACCCGGGATGATTCTTTAGGTAGGTCGGATTGTCGACTAGCGCCGGGTTCTTTTCCAGCTGCTGAGCAACTTCGGGATGGTGGTCCATGTAGTTGTCGGTACTGCTCAGCGGATGCGGTTGGCCCTCGTATCGCTCGTAACCGGCCTCGCGGTTCATGAAGCGCTCGGGATGCTGCTGAAGGTCGGTGCGTACCTGAGGATGAGCGGCGAGGTAGCTATCCAGCCCCGGATGGGTCGCAAGAAACTGCGGATTGTCCGCCAGATGGGGGTTATTGGCGAGCTGCTGGGCAACCTCTGGATGCTCATCGAGATAACCGCGGTCAAAGCGACCGGCTGCACCAGAGGCACCCGTCCGGCGCCCATACAGATGGTCCCGCCACTCGCTGCTCATGAAACGCTCTGGGTGAGCCTGTAGCTCCTGACGCACCTCAGGATGACCCGCCAGGTAGCTGTCGAGCCCGGGGTGGGTCGCAAGGAACTGCGGATTGTCGGCGAGCCTCGGGTTGCTGGCCAACTGGTGAGCTACTTCGGGATGCTGGTCGAGATAACCGTTGTCGAACCGTGCGACCGGCCCAGAGGCGGTGCCGGGCGCTGCTGCGACCGGACCCCCACCCTGCGCCCATTCATAGTGTCCTTCACGATACATGAATTGGCCCGGAGCGGTTCGCAGTGAGCTGCTTACCCCGGGATGGCTGTTGAGAAAATTCTGCAGCCCCGGATGATTCCCCAGGAATTGCGGATTGTTCGCCAGCGAAGGATTGGCAGCTAGCTGTTGGGCGACCGCAGGATGGTTATCAAGGTACCTATTGAAGTTCGTCATCTCGGTCGGCGTCTGAGCCATCGCCGTCGAAGCGAGAGCGCCGCCTAGCAAAATACCCGCCATCGCGCTCAGGAATCGTTTCATCGCGTTTCTCCTCCATTGGTTAATATCAAGATGCGAAACCGTGTGCATTTTCTTTTGAACTAGTGGCGCGCCGCGAACAGGAGGATGCCGGTCCCCTGGGCAAGGTGGCCTACCGCTGACCCGACCAGCGCTGTGGTGCGCCAAGCCTGATTGCTCTGGTTGGCTAAATGATCTTCGAGTTGCATTTTCTGTTCTGGGCTGAGTGAGCTGTAAGGCGCGTTGTAATAGCTGGGGGCATATGCCTGGGCGGTCCATTGCGGATCGTATGCCGCGCATCCGGCGAACATTGCGGTCGTCGCGACGAGTAAAGAAATGACTCCGCATCGGACCTTGAACGGCTTCTTTTCCCAGTGCATCGGCAGCCTCCGTTTCAGCCCTTTCGACGTGCCCGGCCGGCTTAGCGTTTACAACAGGCGTGGTGGCGAAATCAGTAAACGATTGAGGACGTGGTTTCGTCTAAGGCCAGGATAAGGCTAGCATCGCGGCGCGCGGCCGATTCCGATGTTTCGCCCTCGTTTCGATGCGCGGACCGGCCCAATCGCTCATAGGAATGACCGGTCTTGGCCGAGTTGCCAGATGAGGAGCTTTGCTCAAGAGTCGCCGCGCGCGACGACCGTGCCTTCGAGGCGTTGGTGGAACGATACCAGGCTCGCGCCTACCGGCTCGCCTACTCCGTGCTCGGAAGTGAGGCCGATGCACGCGATGTGTCCCAGGACGCGTTTATCAAGCTTTTCGAATCCGCCGGGAAATTTAGTGGCCGGTCGCAATTCTCGACGTGGTTCTATCGAATCGTGGTCAATTTATGTATCGACCACAAGCGACACTACAGATGGTGGAGCAAGATCGTCCCCCTGCGGAGTTCGCTACCCGAGGGGGATGAAACTGGCGTGGAGCCCGTCTCCTCTGAGCCTGGACCAGAGGCGGAGGCAATGGGCCACGAGACTTCAACCGAGTTGGCCGCGGCGTTCGTTCACCTCTCACCCAATCAACGCGTCGCGGTACTGCTGCAAGTCCAGGACGGGCTCTCCAGCCGCGAGATTGCAGAAGTTCTCAGCTGCTCCGAGAGCACCGCTCGGGTGCACATTCACCGCGGGCTCGCCGCACTTAAGAAGCTGTTGAAGAAGGACGAATGAAGATGGACGTCCATCCCCAGCCGGCGCTCGTTCCCTATGTCCGCGGGCAACTTGGCCCGAACGAGTCGGAGGAGATGCGCCTCCATCTCGAGGGATGCGCAGCGTGCCGCGCGGAGGCGACTTCGCTTCTGGCGACTTGGGAGGAAGTGTCGGAACGCATCGAGGAGCTGCCGCAGCCGGAATGGATCGCCTATCGCAGCGAGTTGCGGCGCAAGCTGGACGCGCGTCACGTCAGCCGCCGCCGGCGCTGGATGTTCGGGCTCGCGTCGCTCACCGCGGCCGGTGCCGCCGCCGCGGCTACGCTACTGCTAGTAGTGCGGTCTCCGACGCACGCGGTTCCACCCGTAGAAGAACTCGCGCTGGAGCAGCAGTTGGGTTCGAACGATCTGGGCTTGTTGCGTAACTACCCGGTGGTTGAACAGCTCGACCTGCTAGAGAATTACGACGTCATCGAGCACCTCAACGAACTTTCGCCAGCGCCAAGAGAGCAACATGATTCGCGGTCGTAAACTCACGACCATCGCACTTGCTGTCTCCATCGTTTCTCTGGCCGCGAAAAGCGTGCCTGCGCAGCCCGGCAGCCAGCCCCAAGTCCGAATGCTGCTCAACCTCGACCTGTTCACCACGCAAACCAATGCGCCGGGCAACGGCGATGACGACTCGACGTTGCACGAGATTCAGGCACTCCGCGCGATGGGTTATCTGAGCGGTGCGGGCAAGGGCTCTTCGAACGCGTCCGTGTCCACCACGAATTCCGGTCCTTCCGAGGTTCAGCCGACGGCCGGAGGCAAGGGAGGCGAAGTAGAATGACCACGCGCAGCGCGATTGCCGTAGTCATGATTGTCGCGGCGCTGATCTCCCCCTGTGCTTTCGCGCAAAATGGTCCGTTCGGCGAGCCGGCGAACGACGCCGAGCGAGCTTTGATCGGAGCGCAGCCGAACGCGTGGGCGCAGCTCAATCCCCAACAACGGCAGCGGGTGTTGGAGAACTTCCGCCAGTGGCAGCGGATGACCCCCGAGCAGCGCGAGCGCGCACAACGCAACTTTCAGGAATTTCGCAAGCTTCCTCCAGAAGAACGGCAACAGGTGCTACACACGCTGCATCAGTGGCGCCAGCTGCCGCCCGAGCGTCGCGAGGAAATGCGAGCGGCATACTCACGCTTCAAGAACATGCCGCCGGCGCAGCGGCAACAGATCATGCAGCGTTATCAGCATTTCATGCAGCTACCACCGGAGCAGCGGCAGAAGGTCCTGAACAACTACCAACGCTGGAAGCAGATGAACCCGGAGCAGCGCCAGGAGTTTAGTCGACAATGGCGTCGCACTCAGAGTCCGCACCCCAGAATTGAACCCAAAGCGCAAAAACTCCTGCGTTGATGGCGGCGCAAGAGTTTTCTTCGAACGCTGCTGGCCGCATTCTTTTTTAACTCCATCGATGAGCGTGGTGCCCGGCGGGCACAACGCTGACGGCTCGACCAGAGAAGACCGCAGCGCGCGGATTTTCAAGGCTGAAACAACTAATGGCGTCAGCGGTGGAACTACTAGCGCGTCGCACAACATCTCTAGTTGTTGTGGGCTAGGGCTGGAGCAAATTACGTCGCCATTCGCGACCGCGCCTACGGTATATCTCCCGGTCATGTAGGCGGTGCTCGCGATGGATCCAGAGTTCGATAACGTCAGGACGCACGCGAAACCCAGTCCACCATGACGGGCGCGGGACTTCCTGGCCTCTGAGTTTGCGGGCGAGCCGAGAGTACCGTCCGAGAAGTTCTGCGCGGGAGTGAAGTTGTGCACTCTGGTACGACGCGCTCGCTGCAAGCTGGCTCTGCCGTGGCCTGGTCGCCCAGTAAGCGTCGGCCTCCTCGGGGCTCACTTCCTGCACACCGCCCTCGACGCGGACCTGCCGGCCTTTGGGTTGCCAGTACAGTGCTAGTGACGCGCGCGGATTGCCGCGTAGCTCGTGGCCCTTGCGGCTTCGCGCGTCAGTGAAGAAGACGAATCCTCGCTCGTCAATTCCCTTCAGCAGGACGAATCGCACAGAGGTCTTGCCACCGTGCACCGCCGTTGCAAGTGCCATCGCCTCGTAGTTCGGAATTCTGAACCGCCGAGCCTCATCGAGCCAGCGAATAAATTTTGCAATCGGATCGTGGCTGCGCTGCGCCATTCACGGGTGATGATGCCACAGCGGCGGGTCCTAACACGACACTGGCAAGCCAAAATTTGGCAGAAGATTCGAACCTCAGATCCGAGGACCGAGGACCCGAGATTCGCAATCCTACCGAACCGTTTCGCGAGGGGAGACTGCCGAACTCTGGAAGCGAAACGTCCCTCTCTCCCAAGGGTTCCGTGCACACGCATATCTCTTTTAAGTCGCTTCGAGTCGTCCCGCAGGAGCTCCCTGCGGAAAGTCTTCTCTACTATGGGAACCGATGCGGTACTGGCCTGCTAGAGGCTCTTGCCGTCGAACGTGTTAACCTTGAATCTCGAGGGGTCGATCCCTTCGAGACACCGCACGTTGACGGCAATGCCCTCGTCGCCGATTACAAACGGGCCGACACCACAGTTGGGGCAGAATTGATGTTTGTACTTGCCGGTTTTGAAAGTGTAAGTGGCGAGATTCGATACGGGTGTCTCGAACCGCACCTTGTCGTGAGGCAAGAACCAGTGTAGATAGCCGCGCTTGCTACAGATCGAACAGTTGCAATCCAAAACCTCCTTTATCTCGCCGTCCGCTTCGAAAGCGATCTTTCCGCAATGACACGAGCCTTTGTAAGTCATTATCCTGCTCCGTGAGATTGGATTCTCAGATCATCGTCGGGGATCTCCCCTCGCGCAAGTGCGTTGCGCTAATTGCGCGGGTTTCACGTATCGCGTTTTCGGGATGCGTTAAAGTTTACCGCCGGCTGAACAGTAAGCGCAGATCTGCCATAACGTCCTCGACGCACACAGCGGCTGGCCGTTCGATTGTGCATCTGTCGGGAATGTTGAATCTCATGGGGATCTTTTAGTAGTGCCTCGATGTGAGATAGAGAGGGAGTCTAGAAACCATCGTGAACATCGGAATGACAGCGATTGGGATCGGAAAGGCAGCGCGGTCCAACACTATTCGGGCGGTGGTGGAGAATGCGGAAAGGCTCGGCTTCGCGAGGCTATGGGCACCCGAGCACGTTGTGCTGTTTGACACTCAGGGGTCGAGGTATCCCTACAGCGGTGATGGCAAGTTCATGGCCCGCAGCAACATCGATCTTCTCGACCCCTTCATCGGTTTGACCTACGCCGCCGCATTCAGCCGACGAATTAGACTCGCTACGGGAATTTGCCTGGTCGCGGAGCACAATCCGCTCGGGTTAGCTAAGGTGATCGCCAGTCTCGACAGTCTCAGCTCGGGACGCCTCGCGCTCGGAGTCGGCATCGGGTGGTCGTCGGAAGAATTTGCCGCACTCGGAATTCCTTTCGAACGGCGGGCTCAGCGCACCTGCGAATATATCGAGGTGATGCGCAAGCTCTGGGGCGAGGAGAAAACGAGTTTCAGCGGCGAGTTCGTTCGCTTCGACGGCGTCCGCAGTTTCCCTAAGCCTTCGCAGGGGACGAAAGTACCGATAATTTTCGGAGGCGAAAGCATGCCGGCACTGCGCCGGGTGGCACGTTTAGGCGATGGATGGTTCGGGGTCAAATTAAATCCGGATCAAGCTGCCGCAAAGATCGCGACGTTACGCAAGTTGATGAGCGAGGCCGGCCGCGACATGTCGGAACTCGAAATCATCATCTCCCCGTATGAAAACGAAGTGACTGCGGACGATCTACGTGCCTATCACGAGATTGGGGTCCACGAATTCGTGCCCTTTGTGCGCTTGCCCGGTGACGATCGAAAGATTCCTGAGGCGCTCGAGCACATTGCGCGCCAATTCGTGGAACCCGCAGCGAAGCTCCAATAGAAAGGAGGCCGAGACGCTAAACTTGCTCGCGACGCGCCGTGGAGAGTGCCGCGGCCGATCTTGCCGGGCTTCGCTCCGCGGGACTTGCGGCTTGGTCTTCACCGCGCCGCTCACCCGGGTGCATCTCTAATCATCGACGAGCAGGCCCGCGTCGATGAGGTTAGCCCGATCGGTCGCGCGAGGTTTGAATCTGGTCGCGAGCCGCTTGTCTGGATAAACGAATCGGTAACAGCGTTGCGGACGGCAGCACTGTCAAAGCAAGCACAACAGAGGAGTTAGCGATGCCTAGACCAAGAAACACGGATGGCGGCGAGCTGGTCGCGCGTACCTTGCAACAATTCGGGGTCGAAGTCGCGTTCGGATTGCATGGAGGGCATCTCGATTCCCTGTTGGTCGGACTTCACCGCAACCACATTCGCCTCATCGACACCCGACACGAAGCAGTTGCGGTCAACGCGGCGGACGGATATGCGCGCGCTACCGGGCGGCTTGGGGTTGCGTTCGCGACGGCGGCCTCGGGCTACTCAAACGCAATCGCGGGCCTGGCGACGGCGTATGCGGACCGCAGCCCGCTCCTTCTGCTGACCAGTTCGCCTCCGCTGCGCGACGCCGAACAGAACGCCCTGCAGGGTTCGATCGACCAAATCGCGATGGCAAACCCGCTGACTAAGTGGGCCCATCGTGTAACCGTGGTCGAGGAAATTCCGAGTCTGGTGTCATTTGCGATTCGAAAGGCGCGGGCCGGCGCGCCTGGTCCGGTGGTGCTCGATTTTCCCATAGACGTGCTCTTCGGTCCCGCTGATGAGCAGCGGATCGACTATGGGGGCGGCTCCCGAATGCCAGCTCCCCCTTCGCCATCACCCGCCGCCGTGCAGGAAGTGCTCGGATTGCTTCGAAACGCGGAGCGGCCGGTGATCATTGCTGGAGGTGGCGTCCGTGGCAGGGCCGCGTCGGAACTGCTGGTCGCTTTCGCGGAGCGAAGTGGGATACCGGTCTTTAATCAACAGACCAGCTTCGGCGCCATGCCTGCCGACCATCCGCTGAATGGCTTCGCCGCTGGCAATCTTGCGGTTCTACAGATGGTCCACGGGAAAGGGCCGGATGTCGTCCTGTTGCTGGGCGCGCGACGCGGAATGTTTTTGGGAGGTCGAAGCGGGGCGATCGTACCGCCAGCAGCCAAGGTTGTGCAGGTAGATGTTGATGCCTCAGAGATCGGACGCTTCCGGCCGTTCGACATCGGGATCACGGCGGATTCGGCCGAGACGCTGCGAGCGTTCTTGGAGACTGATACGGAGCGCTGGCCGGAACGCAGCGCATGGGCCAACGCCGCAGTGATGATCCATCGGCGCGAGCGGTCTTTCGCGAACGAGCCCACAGTGGTCAACGGCAGGCTCCATCCATTTCACGCCGTTCGCGAGGCGCTTCGAGCGCTGGAACCGGGTGCTACGCTCATCGTCGACGGCGGCGAGATGGGCTCGTGGGTCGGCGAGTCTGTACATGAGGCGAGGCCGAAACGAATCATCGGCCACGGCGGTTACTTGGGCTTTCTCGGTATCGGCTTTGGAATCGCGATTGGGGCCCAAGTGGCGGACCCCGGGAGCCGGGTGATTCTGCTGATGGGTGACGGCGCATTCGGCTTGCATCTCCAAGAGCTCGAAACGATGGCACGCCACAGACTGCCGATCGTGACGGTTGTTGTGAACAACGCCTGCTGGGGCATGTCGATTCATGGTCAGGAAGCGGTGTACGGAAACGAAGCGGGTATCGTCAGCAGGCTCGCGGACAGCGACTATGATATGGCAGCACGCGGCCTCGGTGCGGCAGGCGAGCGCGTGTCACGAATTGAGGATGTCGGTCCCGCAATTCGGCGAGCGCTCGCCTCGGGCATGGCCACCTGCATCAATCTTACCGTGTCCGGTGAGGTAACTCATCCGATCACACCCACCATGGTCGGCTATACGGATGATCCGAACACGATCGTAATCCCGTATTATGACAACGTGCCGCGAAGATGACTGTCCAGCTGCCGCCAGGGAAATGTGGGGCTGAATCACGATTGCTGCCGCCTCTCCGGGCGAACCTCCCGAAGGTACACGCGGAGTACCATGAGCCCGGCGCCGGGCGGTCCCACTACCTAGCACCGCCGCGGCGCGTATACCTGTGGTCTAAGGCCGCTTGGAGCTGTCGTCGGTTCCTTCTGGAGGTCTCCCAGCGCGAGTCTAGGGGCTGTAGCACCCGCAGCATGCAGAGATCGCGAAACTCGGCCAGTGCGGACTTATCGAAGCTTCCGACTGGGTCAACCATCACCTTGCTACGCGTTCTTCGACCAGGTCACTCAACGTCTTTGAAGACGGCAAAGCTGGTCGGCTGTTCCGCCATCACCGGGAAGTGGAAGTCGCACGCAGGGCATGGTTCGTGGAGTACCTTCTGCGCCTGCTTCAAATTGAACGGCTTGTCCTGGCCCTTCCCACAGCACGGACAGATGCGCAGCAGGCGGGTGCTAGCCAGTTCGAAGTTCGTGATGATGTCTTCCATGATCGCACCCGATCTTGCAGCCCACTCCTTGGCATTTTTGTGGTAGATGTTCATGTGCCAGTCAGTCAGCGCTTCCTTGCTCGCCCAGAAACTAACTTCGTTGTACCAGGTGGGATCGTCCGGGTGGACCCACCAAGTCAGGTGCATGAAACCCGGGAGCGTTTTTAAATGATTGCGGACGTCGCTGAAAACGGTTTTGAACTTCTCGTAACCATCGGTGCTCGAAAAACGGACCATCTGCATACTCAGGTATATCGCCATAGTCTGCTCCTGCGGTTGGGCTTGATTACGGAAAAGCGGCAAATTCTGAGCCAAGGGTAAATGCAATCTCAGCAAAAGATGCCGCGCTTCGAAGTGTCGCGTAAGGCATCAGCAGCCCGATTATTAGGCATAGTCTTGGTACCCAACCGGCTTTTTACGCGGCGCTGACCCAACGATTCCGGGCTACGTTTTCCTCCAAAAGAGGGACATTTTACTTCGACGAATACTGGCTCAGGCATATATCAGATGAGTTGTGGGTCGAGGCTGGTCCGGTCGCAGTAGAACGTGCTGGCGCTTAATCTTGCGAGCTACGGGTGGCCGCAAAGGTTCCGCTCGGTGATAGTGTGTGGCGCCAGAAAGTCGCGGCGGTCGGCCGGTGACTTTCAACGGACCGACGATCCAGAGTAGATCAGTGCTTTGGCGGTCGGACCTCGACAGCAGACCCCCCGCCGGATCGCTTTTTTTCGGTGGTGGCAAAGCCCTCCCAGACAGTTTGCGTTGGGCGGTTTTATACTGTTTCTTTACGCAGCTGGGAGCCAAAGATCGGTAGGGATTCGCAACAGTCCAATTGACTGGGTAAGACAATGGCGAAAGCACTAATCAAACGGGCCAAGACGTCATCCGCGAGCAATAGCACCAACGATCCGTCGGAGAGCTTGCAGACATTCGATCTTCTTCAGCTGCAGCAGTATACGCAGGAAAAGTCCTATTCACTTATGGCCAGCAAAGATTTCCACCTCTTCTTTGTAGGCCGCGACGACGTTCACGATATCCTCAAGTACGTATTGTCGCGAGTGAGAGTATCGCTCTACCTCAACATGTTCGGTTATGACGACGCCGAACTCAATGACATCCTGATGGCGAAAGCGTTGGACCCGAGCGTCACTATGCTGATCACCCTGGACAAAAGCCAGGCGGGCGGAAAGCACGAAAAGGCGCTGCTCGACGCGGACCGAAAGCACGTGCTGGCAAAATTCAACACGTACTTTGCGATCGGTCAATCCTCCACCCACCAGATCAGCCATACCAAGGGTTTCGTCGCGGATAGCAAGGTGGGTGGAGAAGGATCGGTGAACTGGTCATCAGCGGGGGAAGGCACCTTCGTTGTCACGGGGCAGCCAGGCGGGCCCGGTTTCAAGGCGCAAAACAATACCCAGACGATCTTCACCGATCCGGACTCAGTCCATCGATTTCAGTCGGAACTTATCGCGGAGCATATGACCGCGGAGAGCCAACAGGAGCAGGTTACTCCCGACCCGAGGCGGCGCCAGATGAACCTGTCGATTGCGAAGTAATCGGCAAGGCTCGGGTTCTGGTCGCGAGCTAAATGTTTGCTTTCTCGAGACGCCGGAGGCCCTCCTTTCTAGATAACATGTGCGGTTGACAGATGCGGTCTGTCTATCGCCGCGATGGTCCGCTATGTGAGGTGCACCAGTTCCGCCAGCTTGCCACCTACAAGACCGACAGCAGCTTCGCTCCATTGGGCACACCCCAGCCACTCACGGCGTCGTATCCTTTTCCTGCCACGTACCCGACCTTCGGCGGATGCGACGCGTTTTGCCCGCGGGAAACATCCATGCAGCCGGATAGCCCCTTCGTCTGACCGCTGGACGCGGCCTGATACAAGAGCGGGGTGATAAACCGCTGCCGCTTGGCGGGGGGCCAAGCCGCGTTGAGACGTGCGATGAGCGACGCCCACAAGGGCGCCGAGGCGCTCGTTCCACCGTTCGGTGCGTCCTTGCCGAGAAAAACGAGATCGTAAAACGGCGGCCCAGCGAGAGCCGCTATGTCCGGCAAGACGCGCCCGTCGAAAAGCTCCCCGTTGAGGGATTTGACCTGAACGTTCTGCCACGCCGGTCGCGAAAATACCTCGCTCACGCCACCTCCGGTCGAGCCACCACCGTTACCAGTCCGGTGACCAGGGGCTTCCCACCAAGTGACCTCGCTGACATTCTGGCCGGCCTTGCTCAGCATGGTGCCGCCGACGCTAAGCACGAAGGGGCTGCTCGCCGGAAAGTCCACATGCATCTTACCGTCCGTCTCCTCATCTCCTGAACCATCGTCACCGGCCGAGACACACGTCGTGATGCCCAGCAGGGCCATGGCCTGTAGGCGATTGTTGATCGCTGCCAGCGCCGCGCCCGACCAGTCGGGAGCATCCTCAGCGAGACCCCAGCTGACCGACAGCGCGACCGGTCGGGCCACTTCCTCATCCATCACCTTGTTAAGGAGATCCACCCAACCCTTTTGATTGAATGGCGCGAAATAGACGAACACCTGCGAGGCAGGGCACAAGCCCGCCACGATCTGGATGTCCATCATGACCTCAGTCGATTCCTCGAGCACACTCTCCTGCTGCTGCTTTGGCATTCGCTCAATTTGTTGCAGTGTTGGCGGTTTATTCCCGACCTGAACGATCTTCACCTCGGGGACGGGCCGTCCCATCTTTTGACAAAAGCGGTTCAAATCGCCTTCCAAGTAGGTACCACCAAACTCGGCGATTCCGATTTGCTGACCGGCGGCCGTCCCGGGCGGAAAGCTATAGCGCTTTTCCAGGTCTGTACACGAAAGGGCGGTCAGACCCGCGTGCGCTTTCGCGTGATTCCTCCCCGCCCGGCGTCGGGCCACTCGCCTGTCATCCAAGCCGTGCACGCCCTTGAGTATCCCATCAAGCTGGGCAGGTATCTGCAGCGCCCCTTCACGGCCCCGGAAGTCGCCCTGCTCCGGATCTCGATAGATGCCCAGACTCGGCTTGAAGGCGCGCTCCATGTCAGCTGCCGAACCGGAGACTCGCATGCTGCGCGTCAAAAGTGAGGTCTCCTCTATCTTCAACCCATAGTTTTGCAGGACCTTTGCGATCCGGTTGGCGTCTCTCTTATCCGCGCCATATTTTGCTCCGAATTGTTCTCGTGTCATCGCCTTCTTCGGCAATGCGTCCGCGCCCGGCAGTTCGGGACCTCGAAGGTCCAGCGTAACCTCGATGTGCTCCGACGGATTGACGTCGCGCAATCTGATGGCGTTTCGCTTCGCCGGTCGCAAACTTCCGTGTAATACGATATGCCCGCTTGAGTTCATTTCATTCTCTCCTGGCCGTCTTGGCACGGCTCAACACAGTGCTGGAACTGTTATTTCAATGCCGTTCAAATCAGTTGTTTCCTGGCGAAGGAACGAAGGTGATTGTTCACTTGGGACATCACGCGCCATCCACCATGCAGCCGCCATCGGGACTGTATATGAAGCTGCTGTTTGGCCAGTAGTAGGTCGAGGAACCATTCCCGGAGACGGTAGAGGTTCCGCCATCCGGAGTGATCGTAGACGATCCTGCGAGTGAGGATTGCTGACAGGCGGTGA
>DASXMJ010000209.1 GCA_036495685.1 Candidatus Binataceae bacterium
GGGAAGATGACCATGTCG
This sequence comes from Candidatus Binataceae bacterium, assembly GCA_036495685.1. NCBI lineage: Bacteria > Candidatus Binatota > Binatia (SeqCode) > Binatales (SeqCode) > Binataceae (SeqCode) > Binataceae bacterium (SeqCode). Next base: position 19 of record DASXMJ010000209.1, read on the forward strand.
CGCACGGGCATCATCGGAACCTTCTTCACGTCGCCTTTTTCGCGGTTGAACATCGAATCGGCCAAATCCATTCCTTAGCCCGCTTTTTCGAGCAGGCTCCAATTAATTTCGCGTCCCTTCACCATGTCGGCGGTCACGACAAAGTCGCGAAGCTTCCGTTGCGCCGGCAGGTGGTACATCATTTCGAGCATCAAATCTTCGAGAATCATGCGCAGGCCGCGTGCGCCGACTTTCCTTTGCAGCGCGAGATCGGCGACGGTTTCAAGGGCGTCGTCCGTAAAGCGCAGCCTGACATTTTCGAATTCGAAGAGGCGCTGATACTGCTTCACGAGCGCGTTCTTCGGCTCGGTGAGAATTCGCACGAGCGCCGACTTATCCAGGTCGCTCAGCACGCCTACGACCGGCAGGCGGCCGACAAATTCTGGAATCAGGCCGTAGCGAATCAGGTCAGTCGGCTGCACTTGCTCGAGAACTTCGATGTTGCGCCGCGTTGCGGTCGAGGGCTGCGTATCAGCATGGAAACCAAGTGACTTCTGGCCCACGCGCCGCTCGATCGTTTTTTCGAGTCCCACGAAAGCGCCGCCGCAGATGAAGAGAATGTTCGTCGTGTCCACCGGCGTAAATTCCTGGTGCGGATGCTTGCGGCCGCCCTGCGGGGGAACGTTGGCGATCGTGCCTTCCAAAATCTTCAGAAGCGCCTGCTGAACGCCTTCACCCGAAACGTCACGGGTAATCGAAGGGTTTTCGTCTTTCTTTGAAATCTTGTCGATCTCGTCGATATATATGATGCCTTGTTGCGCCTTTTGGACGTCACCATCTGCAGCCTGGAGCAGCTTCAGGATGATGTTTTCAACGTCCTCACCAACATATCCGGCTTCCGTCAGCGTGGTGGCATCCACGATTGCGAACGGAACTTCGAGCATTCGCGACAGGGTTTGCGCCAGAAGCGTCTTGCCCGTGCCCGTGGGGCCAACCAGCATGATGTTCGACTTCGTAAGCTCGACATCGCCGGGCTGGCGATTCAAGAAAATCCGCTTGTAGTGGTTGTAAACCGCGACAGCGAGTTTTTTCTTCGTCTTATCCTGGCCAATCACGTACCCATCGAGAAAAGCTTTGATCTCGGGCGGGCGCGGCAATCGGCGATTCGCTGGACTCGCCTGTTCGCGCTTCTCATCCTCGAGAATCTGCTGGCAAACGCCGACGCACTCATTGCAAATGTACGAGCGCGGATACTCGGAGGGGGAGCTGATGAGCTTCTCCACCTGCTCCTGCGTTTTATGGCAGAAGGAACAGCGCAACGGCTCTTCTGGTGTGAACCGTTTCACAGAATTCGCTCCCTCCCAGGGAGAACCACCACACCCATTGTAATGCTTAAATCCATTCTAAGACGGAAACGCAACCGTCGCGGATGCAATCATCGCTCTGACTACTAACCGTTTGGAACGCTGTCCGCGCGCCCTTCGCATCGGTTTCGATTAGCGGTGCTTCGCGATAATTTCATCGACAATGCCGTAGGCTTTGGCCTGCTCTGCGGTCATGATGAAATCGCGTTCCACGTCTTTTTCGATCCGTTCAATCGGCTGGCCAGTGTGGAACGAAAGAAGCTTATTGAGGGAATCGCGGGTGCGCAGAATCTCGCGAGCGTGGATATCGATGTCCGTTGCCTGACCCGAGAGGCCGGACATCCAGGGCTGGTGAATCAGAACTCTGGAATTCGGCAAGGCATACCGCTTCTTCGGGGTGCCCGAAACAAGAAGCAAGGCCGCAATCGAGGCGGACTGGCCAATGCAGTAAGTGACCACGTCGGGTCGAACGAATTGCATCGTGTCATAAATCGCCATTCCCGCGGAAATCGAGCCGCCCGGCGAGTTGATGTACACCGAGATATCGCGCTCAGGGTCTTCGGACTCGAGAAACAGCAATTGAGCGGTGACAAGGTTGGCGACATGGTCGTCGATTGGCGTGCCGATGAAAATGATGTGGTCCTTCAGCAGCCGGGAGTAAATATCGTACGCTCGTTCGCCCCGATTGGTCTGTTCAACCACCATCGGTACGAGCGT
>DASXMJ010000210.1 GCA_036495685.1 Candidatus Binataceae bacterium
CAGATTCTTAACGGCGGCACGTTGAGTCTCCCACCCCTTTCCTCCGGAAGCGTCAGCTCACCGACGGGACTTGCCGTCGACCCGCAAAATGCTTTCGCATACACGGCCAACCAGGGAGGTGGCACGGTCGGGATTTTCCAGCTTAATGTCGCCTGCCCCTCGATTGTTCAGGCGATATGCCAACGCACGACGATAGCAACCGAAACCAACCCCCCATCGAATGGTAGTGCTCCGTTCGCGGTAGTCCTCACCCACTAGGGTCGGTAGCCGATCAGACCGCCATCCCAACCGCAAATTGACCACTGCGGTCTTTCGGATAATAGTTCTAGTCGGTGCCGAGCTGCACAAGCTGGTGAGTACTCAAACAAAGGTCGCAGGAAGCGTTAATCACGGCGAGGATCCCGCGTTCGTGATGGATGGCTCGGGCATGGTGATCCAATGGAGCACCCAGGCTGAGAAGCTATTCGGATGGACGGCCGCCGAAGCGATCGGAAGGCGGCTATCTGAGTTGATTATCCCCGAGCGTAATCGAGCTGCACATGAGGCTGGCCTGAGCCGCTTCATGCAGGGAGGTTCCCAGGGCAAGCTGCTGAATCGGCCGCTGGAGATTACCATGCTGCATCGAGACGGCCACGAATTCGACGTGTCGGTCCGAATCGACTCTCAGGCGACCCCCACGGGCCGGTGTTTCCCGGCCTACGTCACGCGACAATAGGATCTGCCTCGCCACCGCGGGGTCTGTTTGCACGATCGTTGAACCTTCGCTTGTCTCCGCAGCCCTGCCCGTCATAGGTTCTGACGTCTACGGGCGTTGGCATTCGCGCCCGCCGCAAAGGATGAATGAGAGATGAAATTCGGTATCTTCATGGCCCCGTTCCACAGGGTTGGCGAAGACCCCACTTTGTGCTTCGAGCGCGATATGCAGCTCATCGAGTGGCTCGATGAGCTCGGCTATGAAGAGGCGTTCATTGGCGAACATCATTCGTCTGGATGGGAGATCATTTCGTCACCGGAAATCTTCATGGCGGTCGCGGCCGCGCGCACGCGTCGCATCATGCTCGGTTCCGGCGTGGTCAGCGTCCCGTATCATCATCCGTTCCACATCGCCAACCGGTTCGCCTTACTGGATCATCTGACTCGCGGGCGCGTGATGCTCGGATGCGGCCCCGGCGCCCTTGCGGCCGATGCCCACATGCTCGGCATCGACACAACCACGCAGCGCCGCCGGATGGTCGAAGGGGTGCAGGCTATCGTGCGCCTGTTCACCGAGCGGGGCGGCATCACTCTCGATGGTTCTTACTTCAAACTTAATGACGCGCACCTGCAGGTGAAACCCTTTCAGCAACCGCACATGCCGATTTTCGTGGCCAGTACGATTTCTCCGTCCGGCATGGTGGCCGCAGGCCAACTTGGATGCGGTGTATTGTCGGTCGCCTCCTATGCACCGGGGGGCCTGGACGATCTGATGAAACGATGGGCCATGGCGGAAGAGACCGCGGCCGAGAATGGCAAGACCGTAGATCGGCGCAATTGGCGGCTGGTTTTTCCGGTTCATCTTGCCGAATCGCGCGATGAAGCGATTAACGATATCCATGAGGGCGCCAATCGCTGGATTCAGGACTATTTCATCAACACGCTGGGCGCGCGTCTGCAGTTCGAGGAATACCCGAATCAACCGGTCGAAGAGATCACCATTGACCGGATGATCGGACGTGGGGGCGTAATCGTCGGCACGCCCGACGACGCGATCGCTCGGGTCAGGCAACTGCAGGATGCCACCGGAGGATTCGGCGGCATGCTGATGCTGGCGCACGAATGGGCGACGCGGGAGAAGACCCTGCATTCATACGAACTTTGGGCACGCTATGTCGCACCGCAGTTCAGAGGTATGATCGAGGAACAGGTGAAGTATTCTAACGAGTTGGCGCGCAGCAACCGCGAGCTGCTTTTCAATAAATCGCTGGCCGGTATCGCAACTGCGATCCAGGACTACGCTCAACACAAAGCTGAGAAAGGCGAACCAGTTCCCGATCTGTTGACCCAACCCCTGACCCGCGTGCGTCCGTAAATAGTCGCGGGTTCTTGGCTGGTTAAGGAAAAATCGCTCCAGCGCCGCCTGTCATGGTACGCTGAGTGAACCGACGCGCGCGTCGAGTAAGTCCACGGACGGTCGATGGTTGAAGAGTCTCAGCGAGTTTCAAATTCTCCATTTTCTCGTCCAGGTCGGTGCCCTGCTGCTCGCAAGCCGGGTGCTCGCCGACCTGATGAAGCGATGGGGGCAAGCGTCGGTCATCGGCGAATTGCTCGCGGGGGTGGTACTCGGCCCCTCCATCCTGGGTCATCTCGCACCAGCCGTCTACGGGTGGTTATTCCCAAATGATCCGTTAGTCTCGCATTTGCTGGAAGCGCTTGCCTGGATCGGGGTCATTGCCCTGCTCCTGTATATCGGTTTGGAAACCGACCTCGGTATCTTGGGCGGGATGGGGCGTACCGCCGCGGTGGTTTCCGTGTTTGGAATGGTCATTCCCTTCGCGTGCGGACTCGGCCTGGGGTGGCTGCTCCCGGCTCACTATCTCACCGCACCCGGCCAGCGCGTCATCTTTGCTCTGTTCATGGCGGTCGCCGTCGCCATCTCCGCGGTACCAGTGATCGCGAAGATTCTCCTCGATCTTGGTCTCCTGCGCCGCGACCTGGGAATGCTGATTCTCGCAGCCGGGATAATCGATGACACGACCGGATGGCTACTGCTTTCCATCGTCGCGGGCCTCGCCCAACGGGGCAATGTGCGGCCGTTATCCTTCTTGATCCTGCTTATCGAAGCAGCGGCCTTCATTGGGTTCTGCTATTTCGTCGGATATCGAGTCGTGGCGCGCGTTCTGCGCTGGATCGACGATCGAACTTACATCGAGCACGCAAAGTTCTCCGCCGCGATCGTAATCGCTTTGCTGTGTGCGGTCATTACGCAATCGATTGGAATCCACGCGGTCTTCGGCGCCTACATCGCGGGCGTCATGATGGCGCGTTCGACCCGCTTGAGAAAAGCAGACCGCTCGGAGCTGGAAGCCGTCGCGCTGGGTTTTCTGGCCCCCCTTTTCTTCGCCTACTCCGGTCTCAAGACCGACCTCTCCACCCTGCGCGATCCGCTGCTTGTGGGTGTCGTGCTGGCAATCGCAATCGGTGCCAAGTTCCTCGGATGCACCGCCGGAGGATTGATCGGACGGCTCAAACTGCGCGAGTCGCTGGCCGTGGCTATCGGGATGAACGCGCGCGGTGGAATGGAGATACTGGTCGCGCTAATCGGACTCAGTCTTGGTGTCCTAACTCCGCAAATGTATACCGTCATCGTTGCGGTCGCCGTGATAACCTCGCTCATGACGCCGCCGCTCCTCAGCTGGGCGATTAGCCAAACTGGCGAGCGCGCCAGCGACGTGGAGCGCAGCGAGCGCGACCGACTCCGGTCACGGCTGCTCTTTACCCCCAAAGGTGCCAAGCTTCTGGTGCTCGCCGGCGGCGGTCCCAACGCCGATCTTGCGGCTCACGTCGCGGCGGCGTTGGGAGATCATGCAGAAGCCAGCATCACGATCTTCCACGCGGTCGGACCCGGGATGCGAAGCAAGTCGGAGCAGTTCGACGAGCAGTTCGCGCGCCTCAAAGGGATCGCCGAAGCCGCAGGAGCGCAGAATGTTCAGCAGCGCACCGGCTCCGGCGAATCGCTGGTCGAGGCCATCACGGCTGAGAGTGAGCGTGGTTACGACGCGATCTTCGCGGGCGCATCGCAGCTCAGAGGTTACGACGAGCTCGGCGGCGACGTGTTGCGCGGAATCGTCAGCGACGCGCGGGCGCCGGTGGTTATCGTGCGCAACGGTCATACTGCGGCGCCGTTTCGGCGTCTGCTCGTTCCAATCACTGGCGCCGAGTTCTCGCGCCTCGGTGCCAACCTTGCGATGCACTACGCCCGCGGGTTTAGCACTGAGCTTACCGCGCTCTACGTACGCGAATCCGCATCCAACCTCCTTCCGCTAATACGGATCGGAAGGCATCAGCTAACCACGGAAGGTGCGGAATTTGTCGACGAGATCGGCATGCTGGGGCGCGAGATCGGCGTCCACGTCGACACGCGGGTCGACGCGGGGCGTCATCCTGAGAACGTCATCCTTTCCGTCTCGGAACGGGAAAAGATCGACCTTCTTGTGATGGGCGTGCTGTTTCGTTCGTCCGAGGAGCGATTGTTCTTCGGACCCAAGGTGCGCGAAATTCTCCGCCGGGCACAGTGTGCTGTCGCGCTGATTGTTCCGCCCCAGCATCCAAATCACCAGGTCTAACCCGGCGGGGCGGCTGGTGCTGCCGATGGACTCACTCGCTGCGCCAGTGCTAATTCGCATCGCGGAGGACTCGGCATGGAAACGCATAAGGCCATCTGCAGCGCGATCGACAATTTTCGCGAAACGGCGGTCGCAATCAGCCGTTCCATTCACTCCCGTCCCGAACTCAAGTTCGAAGAACATTTTGCCGCTGAACAGCTTGCCAGAGGCGCGACCGCGCTCGGATTAAAGGTCGAGACCGGCATCGCGGGACTTGCCACTGCGTTTCGCGCGGAATTCGGTCGGGCGAGTGGCCCGACGGTTGCGATTTTTGCCGAATATGACGCGCTTCCCAACGGCCATTCCTGTGGTCACAACCTCATCGCGGGAGCGGCCCTGAGCGCGGTTGCCGGCCTCAGTTCGATTGGCGATCAACTACCCGGGCGAATTGTGTTCATGGGCACCCCTGCGGAAGAAGGCGGAGGAGGAAAGATCCTGCTCCTGCAGCGCGGAGCCTTGAAAGGCGTCGATGCCGCCGTGATGGCACATCCAATGGATATGGAATGGTCCACGATGCCCGCGCTAGCGACCCGTCATCTTCACATCACCTTCAGGGGCCGCGCCGCGCATGCGGCGCTGGCGCCGTGGGACGGATCGAGTGCGTTGGCAGCCGTCTTGCAGACCTTTCAGGCAGTCGACATGGCACGGCTACATTTCCGCGACGGCTCCCGGATTCACGGCATCATCACCAACGGTGGACAGGCGGTCAACATAATCCCGGAGCGCACCGAGTGCATGTTCCTCGCGCGCGGCAAGACCAGCAAGTACGTCGCGCAAATGGCGGATAGGGTCATCCAATGCGCCGAGGGGGCCGCGATGGCGACCGGGACCAAGGTCGAGGTGGAAGTCGTGGGCGGTTACAAGAACATGATCAACAACTACACCATGGCGCGGCGGTACGCGGCGCATTCCGAATCGCTCGGGGTTTTGACTCCGGAGGCCCCCCAGGATCTGCCCACCGGCAGCACCGACATGGGCGACATCAGTCACGCGATGCCCGCCATTCACCCGACCTTCGCGATTGCGCAGCATGGAGAAGGATCGTGCCATGAAGACCGCTTCGTCGCACACGCGGATTCCGGCCGCGGCTACGGCGCGATGATCCGCGTCGCCAAGTCACTCGCGCTGACTGCCTACGACTTAATCTCGGACCAGGGGTTGATGGCCGCCGCCAAGGCGGAGTTCTCGAAGCGACAGGAAAGCTGAGTTGAGGGGGAAGCCCCGGTCAATGACAGCCGCAAGCGCCGCCGCAGCATCCGCCGCCCGACGACCGTCCAGCGCCATTCGAAGACAGGGCGCGGGCCGCCGCGGCGATTGCGTTGGAGTCTCCGCCGCGCGCGGCGAATACTGACATTTGCCGAGTCAGGTGCGCACCATGGCAGGCGGGGCATTCAGCATCCTCGTCGTGGCCCGGTCGAACCAGCACTTCCACCGAACGCTCGCAGTCGCCGCAGCGATATTCGTAAATCGGCATCCGGCTATTCCTCGAACGGCTGGGCGTATTCCACCAGCACCCCCCGCGTCGCCTTCGGATGGAGAAAGCAAATCATCCCCGCCAGGCCGTGACGGGGTTTCTGATCGAGGAGCTGGATTCCCTTGCTGCGGGCACCATCGAGTTCGCGCGCGACGTCATCGGTTTCAAAACACAAGTGATGCAATCCGCCGCCTCGGCGGGCAAGAAATCTGCCGACCCCGTTCTCCGGGTTGAGCGGCTCGAGCAATTCGATTTCACTGTCCCCGACCTTGAGTAACGCTGCCCTCACCCCCTGCTCTTCGATGGTGGCGCTCTTGGTGAAGTGCAGGCCGAGCGTGTCGCGCCAGAACCGCAGTCCGCTTTCCAGGTTCGCCACGACCACGCCCACGTGATGAATCCGCTTCAGCATCGCAGCATCATTTGTGGTCGAGGCAGATCTTACGCTGCAGGGTGTTCCAGCGCGCAGCGATTTCGGGGGTGCCGAGGGTCGGATGCTCTGCGCGGGTCTGGGCCAGCTTGCTGCACGCGCCGGGGATATCCCCGCGCGCCGCGTAGATGGTCGCAATATTGTATTTCGCCTCGTACCACAGGTTGTCAGATTCGGCGGCGGTGCTTTCCACGTTGGTCCACAACGTGATCGCGTCCTTATAGTTGTTCTTCGCCTGCGCGATGGTGGCCAACCCCGCGTTGGCGTCGGGAGAGGCCGGGTCGGCCTTGACGACCTGGTTGAAGACGGCCTCCGCTTTGGGCTCCTCTCCCAGGGCCAGGTAGGCCTTGCCTAGAATCGAGAGCGTACCGGTCAGGTTCTTCGCCTGGGTCTTACCGCTTTGCACCATATCTTCGAAAAACGTGTACGCGGTCACGGTAAGCTTGGCGTTTGCCTTGAAAGTCTTCTGGTCTCCTTTGTCTTGCGCGGCTTGCGCAGCTTTCCAGAAATCCAGACCGAGTTCCTTGATGAAGTCGCTCTGCGCCGTGTTGCCCTTGTTCTTCTCCACGATCGCGGCGAGGTCGCGATCGACGTCGTCATAGCGTCCGAGTTGGCTCAACGCGACGATGCGCCATTCCTGCACATCGCGGAATTTGTCGCTCATCCCTGGATACTGGTTCTCGTAGTTCTGCAGCAGATCGGCGATCACCTTCGGGTCGGGGTTCTTTTCCTGCATCAACCCGGCGAGCATGTAGATTGCGCGCCCATTGACGTCCTTCACGAATTTCTTCTGCTGACCGTTCTGCGCGGTTCGCTCGGCCTCAGGCTCCATCTTGATGGTTTCCTGGAGGTCCTTCATGGTGTCGTTGCGCAGCTGATCCACATTGACAGCGGTGGTTTTTTTGTCTTTCGAGTTTTCCCCCTGGACCAGCTCGAGATATTTGCATTCCGCTGAATTGAATTTCGCGGTAAAGGCATACTCGTTCTGGCCGCTCACCTGCTCGTACTGCTTGGCAGCGTCGAGGTATTTCCCCTGGCGCTGCAAGTTCTCACCCAACCGGAAACGCATCTCGGCGGCGTACTGCCCGGTGGAGAATTTGCTCAGATAATTCTCCGCGCCTTTTATCCATTGGTCGTTGAGCTGGGTATTTTTCATCCCGCTCGCCTCCCACTGCTGGCGCGGCAGCGCATAGGCCATGTAT
>DASXMJ010000211.1 GCA_036495685.1 Candidatus Binataceae bacterium
TTGGCCGTCCGCTCAGAAATTTGTCTCTCGCTCCCAAACGCTGAAATGCTCCTTGCTCACTTACGGCCTCACAGTGCGCCCGTCACTATGATGACATGGTTACGAAAGAGAAACCGCTAAAAATTACTCCCGGAAACCTTGGAATAGTCATGATTGTCCGTTTGTGCAATTTTCGAGATAACCGCCTCCTTGGGGAAACCCCGTGAGCAGCTCAAAGGGAATTGCTTGGGTAGATTCCCCTACCTAGTTCCCCATTGGCAATTTGATGGTCGCGGCTTGCTTGCGGGAGGGCTTGCGCTGGTGGCGAGCGATGCGGTGTGGCGGGTTCGGCACCGATCGGGATCGTCTGCCCTTTCATTCCTTGGGTTCACGCCGAGTTTACATCGGATTGTCAGTTCCGGATTATCCAGGGCAAAAGAGCGTCTGGCACGTGCGTTTGTGTGCTCCTTAGCTTTCACCTCCATCCTCAGGGGCGCGCGTGCGGGACTTTACCCACTCCTCAATTTGAACAGCATGGAATCGCCAATCGGCCCCAACTCTGAACGCGGGAATTTCGCGGCGTTTGAGGAGCTTATAGATAGTCGACGCATGAACCTTCAGAAACTCGGCCACTTCTTCTACGGTTAGTATTTCGTTCGAAGTCTTTTTAGTTGGGGTCATTTTTCGCGGTCGTCGCTCGCCAGGCGCTTGGGGCACGCAGCGAGTCGTACTTTCGTTCGAGTTCCTTTCAAAGCTAAACGGGATACGGTCAAGCATTCAAGATGTGTCAAATGCATTTTGAGAGCCGGTGAGGGCAAACAATATGTCGCTCGACGACAGCATGGCCGTTCCCGAGGTCGCCAAATATCTGCGCGTCTCGGTCTCTACGGTTTACGAGTTACTGCGGGCTGGGGAGCTCACCGGGGTCCGAGCAAAGGGTACAACGGGAACCTGGTACGTGTCGCACGAGGCGATTTCTAGGTTTTGCGACACAGGGGCTGCTCACTCGGCGCGCTCCGCGAGCAGCAACAAAAAACCCAGGCCGCCGGATCAGAGAGGAGACGCGAACCAGTCGGGCGACGATAGCTCAGGATTCCGCAGAAAAAGAAAGGCGCCACGGAAAGGTTGGGGGCCCCAAAACCAGCCCGTGACGCCCTGACCGCAGCTCAGGCCTGCCGTCCAACCGTTCAATACCTCATCGATACAGAAAAAGAAAATAGTGCGGCACCGATGGTGGGCTTCACAGGAGGTCGCGCGAAACAGCCAAGGTCCGAGAGCGTTTTCGCGTTTCTCTATGAGCGCGTCGAAGTCTCCCCATTTTATCGCAGGACCCAATGACGTGCTGGAGATTTCGATCCGGAGAGTTCAGCGGATGCTGTAAAGCCACCTTAGCGATTCGCGACTCGCGCATCGCAATCGATTTTCTGGCATTCGAATCAGGCACGCGGTTTTCGAACGCCCTTTTCAAACCGGCCACAACCATCCAGCTGAAACCTTTAGAACGCATCGCGATCAAGGCTCAGGCCTTTTTCGAATGCGGAACTGAAGCTCGCTCGGGCTTGGGGCAAACTCGGCACATGGACCTTCATCAGTGGAGGTCGAGATGCTCGAGAGGGGACCGGTGGAACTCACCTAGGTCTTGTCGCCGAAATCGCTGGGCGACTCGGTGAGATCGAGAGTCACGCGTACGGTGCCGGCGTCGTAGTTGTCACGGGTTCGAAAGCCGCTGTTGGCGAACACTTCGAGCATCTGATGGTTGTCGCCCATCACGAACGCGGCGAATTTGTTGATCCCCTGCCGCCGCGCGATCTGCGCCAGATGGTGCAGGAGCAGAGTCCCGATTCCACGACCCTGGAATTCATCAACCACCGCGAAGGCTACCTCGGCCGCTACCGCATCGACGGCTCGCAGGTAACGCCCCACTCCGATAAAGCGCTCCGTGCCCTCCGCCTCTATCGTCGCCGCTAGGCCGACATGATTGACGAAGTCCAGTTCCGTCAGCCTACTCAGGTCCTCCTGCTCCAGTGAGCGCTTGTGGCCGAAAAAGCGGTAGTAGATTGAACGTTCGCTCAGGCCCTGAAAGTGCTCGACGAGCAGGTGCTTGTCTGCTGGACGGATAGCTCGAATCAGTAGTTGGGTGCCGTCCCGAAGTGCTTCGATGACTGAGTACTTGAATGGCTCGGACATCGCGATCTGCCGAGAGTTCGTCAATTGGAACTTAACGTTTACCTTTTACCGACATCACCACACTTTGCCAATTCTCCGGTGGCGACAAGCCTCGGGCGCCCTCACTGCAGCGCGCACATGCGCCGGTTGGGTGTCACCTGCGAACCGTCGCGTCGACAGGTCCCCACAATCGTCATGCCGATCTAGGAGAGAGGAACTTCCCGAATGTTTGAAGCCTTGACAGGTGGCAAATTGCGACGTTTCCGCCACTGGGCGGCACTCCCTACAGAAACGAACCCTGGATAGATAAGCGCGCCCGGTGGCAAAGCGCAATTCAGCTCAAGGGGGCATTACGATGGAATTCGCCGACCTAGCGTAATCCCATTGGCCAAGAATTGTTTTTTCGGTTTGAGGCTTCCTGTTTCTGACTTGCGGAACAGAACCTTTGCGGCACCGATCCTGCACCTCCTAGCTCCTCTGTTTTTCGGAGCTCCACGAACGATCCGACAACGTGCGAGGTAATAGGAGGTTGAGCTATGAACTATCGACGCAGAGTGACCGCATACATCGTGGGACTTGGTGCTGCATTCGCTTTGGTGGTCTTACCCGGTGTCGCGAGGAGTCAAAGCGCGAACCCGGGCGCTTCAAGCGCCGCTGCCGCGAGTAGCGCGGGCGGTCAAAATGTCGATGACACGACGTTGCAGCATGTGGCCCATGCCTACGTCGCGGTGCGACATATCACCAACGATACCCAAGAGCGACTGGCGAGAACCCAGGATAACTCGGAGCGTCAGCAGATTGCATCGCAAGCCGAGGCGCAGAAATTAAGCATCGTGAAACAGGAAGGAATCGATCCGCAGCGGTACAACAAAGTATTGCAAATGGTGCAGAACGACCCGGATCTGCAGCAAAAGTTTCTGTCGTACGTGAATGCTTCCGGCGGAGTCTGATCTCGGCTCAGCCCTTCTGGGTAAACCGTGTGAAATTTACACACGCGACCCGGCTGCCGCGGGCAGCCGGTTGTGTCTGTCAGCAGGGCGAGCGACGCAAGCACATGCTTGCTCCGCTCGCCCTGTGCTTGCTCCTGTCTGCACTGGCCGCCCGCGAGCGCATGCGAAACAGACTCGGGATTCATTACCGGGCACCAAGCGAGTCCTGACCTCCTCTTTCGTATCCTGTGAATAGGGAGCGTTATGGTTTAGCATTCGCGCACCATCCACTCGTAGGGAGGTGCGCCGATGTCGCTTGCCGGCATGACGGTTGTGGTACTCGGCGGCAGTTCGGGCATTGGGCTGGCGACCGCCAAAAGGGCACTGAAGGAGGAAGCTCGCGTCGTAATCACGGGGCGATCGTGGCATCGTCTTGATGTAGCAAAGCGAGAGTTGGGTCCGGATGTCGTCGCAGTCCCGCTTGATGTTGCTGACGAAGCCGGCACGCGTTCGCTGTTTGAGCGGCTCGAGCGTATCGATCACGTATTCATCACCGCCGGAGCGATTTCATTCGGGAGAGGGTTGGCACCCGACACGGCGGCGTTGCGTCCCGCGCTCGATACCCGTTTCTGGGGAGCACTCTACGCGGCCAAATACGCAGCTCCAAAAATGGAACACGGCGGGTCCATAACCTTAATGTCCGGCACGGCGGCCGTACGGCCCATTCCCGGGGCGAGTGTCGCCACCGCTTCCTGTGGCGCCGTGGAAGCGCCTTCGCTCGCGCGTTGGCGCTCGATCTCGCACCCATCCGCGTCAACGCCATTCAGCCCGGATTAATTGATACGCCGCTCATCGGCGAATTGATGGGAGACCGGCGCGAAGCGATGATCGCCCAGGAAGCCGCGCGCCTCCCGGTCAGACGGGTCGGCAAACCGGAGGACGTTGCGGATGCGGTACTGTTCCTGATGAGAAATGGTTACGTGACCGGAATTACCTTGACCGTCGACGGCGGCCGCCTGCTCCTGTAGCAGCGCAGAACTGAATGCCGTGCACGGTCTCTATCCGAAAATAGATCCGTACGCACACGGGATGCTGGATACCGGCGACGGCAACCATGTCTACTGGGAGACCTGTGGTAATTCGCACGGCAAACCCGCCCTCGTCATCCACGGTGGCCCGGGGTCTGGATGTACGCCGTGGCATCGCAGACTCTTCGATTCTTCGGCATATCGGTTAGTGCTCTTCGATCAAAGAAACTGTGGCAGGAGTCATCCGCACGCGAGCAATCCCGAGACCGACCTCTCCGGAAACCAGACCGCGAACTTGATCGCGGACATCGAACGGTTGCGGGAACATCTGAACATCGAGCGCTGGCTGGTGATGGGCAATTCGTGGGGCAGCACGCTGGCGCTGGTCTATGCCGAGACCTATCCGCAGCGGGTCGCGGAGATCATTCTCTGGGGCGTCACGACGGGACGGCATAAGGAGTTTGACTGGTGGTTCCGCGGCGGTGCCGCTCCGCTCTTTCCAGAACAATGGAAACGCTTGCGGGCCGGGGTTCCCGCCGTCAATAGCGATGCGGAGGTTCCTCAAGCCTATTATGACCTGCTCCACGATGGCGATCCGGCGATCCGCTATCGAGCGGCACTTGAGTGGTGCCGATGGGAATCGGCGACACTCTCCTGGCCGCCAACTCACCAACTATCGGCGCGCTTCACCGATCCTGATTTCAGAATGACGTTTGCACGAATTGTAACGCACTACGTGCGCAACAATGCCTGGCTCACCGACGGCATCCTGCTGCGCGATGCCGGGCGCCTGTCGGCCATTCCCGGGGTCCTGATCAGCGGACGTCTCGACCTGCAGGCCCCGATTGGCCGGGCATGGGATCTTAAGCGTGCCTGGCCAAACGCCGAACTCGTGATCGTGGACGATGCGGGACATGACGCATCCAGCTCGATCACGAAACAGTTAATCCGCGCGACCGATCAATTTGCGCTTCGCTGAGCGCATCACCGGCAGTTTTTCCTGGAACTTGCGTCGCCAGAGCCGAAGGTGGATGGTCGCCGCATGGCTACCGCGCTGGCGCCTGGCCCAGGCGTAAGGCTCGCACCCGTATTACCCCTAAGTCCGCTTAAATTTCTCCGCCAAATGCGCGCCGACAAGCTTGGGATGCTGGCACGCTGGGCACAGCTCGGCCCCGTCTCGCGGATTCAATCTAGGGCCTACGTGTCGCATCTGCTGACCTCGCCGGAAGCGGTTCAGCGCGTGCTTCAGGACAATCCGAGGAATTATCGCAAGGACGTCCGTTTCAGCACCATAGCTCGACCCGCGCTTGGCGAAGGCCTGTTCTCCAGCGATGGAGACAAATGGCGCGGGCAGCGCCGAGTCGCTCAGCCCGCATTCCACCGCCAGCGCCTAGTCGCAATGACTTCTGCGATGGCGGACGCTATCGACACGATGTTGGCGCGATGGCAGAGGCTTGCCGCTGCGGGCGCGCAATTCAACCTGCAAGCGGAGGTCTCGCGGATGACAATCGACGTGATCGGGCGCACGCTCGCCGGTCAGGATCTACTGCCACACGCGGAGAGCGTCGCCGCGGCGATGGTGTCGACCTTTGATTATTTCGATCACGCGTTCAACCATCTTTTTACGGCGCCCCTGTTCATCCCCACCGCCAGGAACCGCGCCTTCAAGCGAGCGATTGAGGAAATCCACGGGCTGGTAGGCCAGATGATCGAAGAGGGCCGGAAAAATCAATCGGCGGGGGGGAACGACCTCCTTGCGATGATGCTGGAAGCCAACCGAGGCGAACCGGATACCGCGGGACTTGTAGACAATCTGTCAACTTTTCTCGGTGCGGGAACCGAAACTATCGCGGTCGCCCTCTGTTGGGCCTGGTATCTGCTCGCAAAACACCCCGCCGCGCATCGTAAGCTGCGACAGGAAGTTGATTCGGTCCTAGGTTCAAATCGCCCGACCTTCGATGATCTGCCGGGACTCGGCTACACGCGGATGGTGGTGGACGAGGTGTTGCGCCTGTACCCGCCAGCCTGGTGATCGGCCGAACCGCGATCGCCGACGACCAGATCTCCGGATTCCATATTCCGGGCGGATCGGCGCTGGTGATGAGCCCGTGGCTCACCCATCGCAACGCGCTTTACTGGGAGAATCCCGAGAGCTTCGACCCGGAGCGATTCACGCCGCAGCGAAGCGGCGACCGCCCGCAGTACGCGTATTATCCCTTCGGTGGCGGTCCGCGGATGTGTATTGGCGATCGTTTTTCGATAATGGATCAGACGCTGGCGCTGGCGATGACCGCTCAGCGCTTTGAGGTGCAAGTGCTGCACGACGGAGAACCCGACCCGATTTTCACGCTGCGGCCGAAGGGAGGAATGTGCGCCCGATTGGCCTCGGTCTAGAGTCCCTCAAATCTGTGATTTTGTGTCCTAGTACCCGATCGGTTCCAGCCTCGCGATTATCTCGTCGCGTTTCTCAACCAGCCAGGGCGGGGTCTGGATGCTCGCGCCCAGGTTTTCATAGGTCTCGTCGCGCAGGAAAGCCCCGTCCAGGGTGTACGCCGCCTCGAACAGGGCGCCGCCCGGAGTGCGGAAATATACCGACATGAAGTAACCGCGGTCTTTTGCATCGGAACAGTCCGTGTAGCCAAGTCCCTCCAGGTACGCCTTGAAATCAGCCTGGGTCTTGTGGTCCTCGACCTTGAAGGCCACGTGATGCACAGTTCCTTCGCCGAAGGTCCAGCTTCCCTGCGCAAGGTCAGGAGTATGGGTTACTTCCACCACGCGCCCTGGCGCACCGTCGCCGACTTCAAAGCGGGAATCCCGCCCATCCTGGCCCATGCCCTTAAATCCCATAGCATCGGTCATGAATGCGCTCATCTCGCGATCGTCGCGGACTGCGACCGTGACTCCATAAACTCCCCGCACGGCGATCTCGGAGGGAATGTCGGAGCCCGTCCACGGCTGACGTAAATCCTCTCTGACCTCGACCAGCTCGTATTCGATTCCGCAGGGATGATGAAATGCGAGCCGCTTGGTGCCGAACCGCTCCACCATCAAATTTCGTATTCCCCGGCGGTCAAGCCGCTGCGTCCAGTACTCGAGACCTGGAGCACAGACCGAGAGGCTCACCGTCTTGACCTGTCCAGAGCCGAAGCGCCCGACGCGTCCGTCCTGGCGCATTGGAAAGCAGGTGATGAGGGTGCTCTCGGCACCCACATCATTGCCATAATACAGGTGATAGATGGGGACTTTGCCGTCGTAGAGAAGGGTCTTTTTGACGTTGCGCAACCCGAGCGTCTTCACGTGAAAGTCGTAGTCTTCCTGCGCTCCGCCGACACAGAGCGTTAGATGGTGATGGCTACGGACGGGGGTTTCCATGGTGGTGGTTCTCCGAAACGGTAGTTCTGTTTCGATGGTCGCCGGAATCGCTCCGGAGATCAAACCACCGGACCCTCCTGACCGGAGCGCGGGATTTCCAACTCGATGTCTCGGCTGGCGAGATTCGCCGTTCTAGTCTATCCGGGATTCCCCCGGATCGAGCTGCTTCCAATCTCGACCGCCCGGCCCGAGGCGTGACTCTCTGCGCCCTACCGTTCTCGCCTTCCTGATCTTTCAAATGTCAGCGCCTTCGTTGACTGAGCGCTGCTACGCGGCCAGGAGCCGCTTACGAAAGCCGTTGAGCTTGAGGCCCAACGCGATGAGCATGACGCCGAACGCGATTGCGTAAGCACCGATGACCCAAATCAGTCCGAGCGCCCCCGCCACCGGAAACCACATCAGCACGATGGCGAACCCTATAGACAGGATACCGCTCAGCAGCAGCCAGAATTCGCCGGCGATTTCCTTGCGCAGTCGCATCGCGGCTGCGATCTCCAAGACCCCGGTGGCAAGGCTCCACGCCGCGATAAAGATGAGCAGGGCGAGTCCCGTGATCGCCGGCGAATGAAATGTCACGGCGCCGATGCCTACGCCGATTAGCCCCTCCAGCAGGATGAGCCAGGGATCCTCGATTTGGCTCCACCCAGCGATCGCGCTGAAGATAAGGAAGATCCCGTCAACGAAGGCGTACGCGCCAAACAGAACAATCAGGACGGCGATGGTCAGATGCGGCCATCCGAATGCGGCGAGGCCGAACAAAATCGCGGCGACGCCTCGTAGTGCATAGATCCACCAATGTTGCGCGAGCCTGGTCAACATATGGCGGCACCCTCTTCTTCCGGAGTGGCCGGTTGGGTCAATCCCGACGCCTTACTCGCGATTTCTCAGCGGCACGTTACCCAGCCCATAGACCATCGCGGTCTTGGTCGTTCCCAGCATCACCCAATCGGCACAGTCGAGTTGGACCTGCTTATAGAACTCATCCGACGCCGCCAGCGAAGATTTGTGCACATCCGTCAGGCGATCGAATTTGCACTGAAAAGCGAATTCTCCAGAGAGCGGCTTCTCAAGCGCACGGCTGCGCCAAATCGCGATGGTGGTCTTGCCGTTGAATCCGTGCCCGAAGTGGATCCTGCCGATGGTGTTCTGCACCTCTTCGACCGCGACGTTGTTGACCAGCGCAATCTTGGTCAGCGGCCGAATGTCGACTTTGCGGAGGGCCGGAAAGACACTGGCGATGTCTTCGATGCCGCGATCGAGTACCACCTTGGGCGAGGTCAGAACGCATCCATGTGAGTAGACGCTGCGCATTCCGCCCAACTGCTTGCGGTCGAGCAGCAACTCTTCCTTGAACTTGATCTCGTCATGGCCCGCTGCCATCGGACGCACGTCGACCGAGGCGGCCTCTTTCAATTCGGGACTGCGGTACTTGATGGTCAACTCGTGGTCCGCGCGCGGCCATCCATCATCGTAAAAGGTGCGCTTTCGGAGAATTAAATGATTGTTGTAGAGGTCAAAGCGAGGGGTGTCATAGAACAGCACCTCGCGAACCTGGCTGTGAAACGCTTCCTTCTCGAGGTCGACCTTGAGATCGAATTTTTTCACCGTCGCGTATACCGCGTCCCAGAACTGCATGAACCCTTCCTTGCTCGTAAAGCGGTCGGGCTTCAGCAGAATCTTGTACTCGCGGTAGTGAATCACGTCATCGGGTAGATGCTTGGTTTCCGGGTGCTTGCTTATGTGCTTATCCATCGTCCCTCTGTCTCGGCCGAACCAAGGTCGCACGAATTCTAGCAGTTAGGCTGCAATCCAGCGCAAGATGTCCTATGGTCGCACAGAGTTTTTGCCAGCCGTGCGCCGATGCTAGGGTTCCGGCGCGGGAGGTTAATCGCCATGGAATATCGAATCACGCAGGGCCGGCTGTCGATCGGAGATTTCTCGCTTTATTACGAGCGCGCGGGCAGTGGGTTCCCGCTCGTCTTTTTGCACGGGCTGGGCGGTAACCACTTGTCGTGGTGGCAGCAAGTGCCGTACTTCATGCGATGGTACGAATGCATCACCCTTGACCAGCGCAGCTTCGGCATGTCGCCCGACCCCGAGGGGCTGTTCAATCGCGCTCACGCAAGCGACCTCGCCCGTCTCCTCGATCACCTCAAAATCGAGAAGGCGGCCCTGGTCGGGCAATCGATGGGCGGATGGACGATCGTGGGCTGCGCCCTGGAGCGGCCAGATCGGGTAGGAGCGATGGTGCTGGCTGACACTCCGGGCGGAATCTTCACGTCCGAGATGAGATTCGGCGCACCCCGCTCGCCGCTGGTGATGGACACCACCCCTCCGATCGGTTCCCTACCGACTTATGCGCTCGATTACTTCGCGCGCCGCCCTGAAATGGCCTACCTGTATGACGAAGTGCGGATCCTTGGCGCGCGACCGCCGGGCGACGCGGGTTCGCAAATCTCCAAGCTGCGCTACGATCTCGACGCGGTCAGATCACGCCTCACGATGCCAATTCTGTGCGTGGTCGGCGAGCAGGACGAGCTCATCCCGCCCGAGATGATTCGCACGCTAGTTACGGAATTGCCCAAGGGCACCATGGCAACGGTGCCCGACTGCGGGCACTCGATCTATTTCGAGCAACCACAGGTGTTCAATCAGCTGGTTCGCGACTTTCTGCGCCAATCATTGAAATAAATTCGTGCCCGAAAACGTCCAATTTTGTTAGAGCGGGCACCGTGCCTATAATTAAGATGATGCGTGGGACGGCAAATTGGCTCCTGGCCGGAGCCCTGCTGGTAGCCATTTCGGCATCCGGCTGCATGACGCCGGCCGGTTCCACGACCGGCTCTTCGGCAACCCTCGGAACTGCAGATTCAACCGAGCCTCCGACTTCGTATACACCTCCCAGCACGACCCATCCGCCCCCGCTAAAGAACGCCCACGTCGATCAGACACAGAGCCAGGCCCTTACCGACTACCTGAAGAGTCATCACCTGCCCCTGGTTGGAGCGCAGGTACTCGCTGCGGCCGATGGCGAGCGGCAGGTCATATTGTTCGGCTACGTGGCGACCGACTATGGAAAGGGCGACGCGGAGAGCAAGGCACGGCGCTATGTAAACAACTCGGCGGTCACGGTAGACAATCGGATCAAAATCGAGCCATCGCTGGCCAAGTCCGCTGGCCCGTCCGAATCGCAACCGGCTGAACCGAGCGACATGAGTGGGCTTGCCGACTACCAGAATCAGGGCTACGCGGATCAAATCCAGCAGCAGCAGATGAACGGCGGCTACTACCCCCAGAGCACGAGCCCGATGGCGGTAGTGATTCCGCTGCTCGGGATGTTCGGAGGCTCGATCGGTGGCGGCGGTTTTGGTGTCGGTGGCGGAATGATGGGTCCAAGCTTCGGCGGAGGTTATCCGGTGTCTCCTCCGCCGTCCTATCCCGTCTACCCCTCCTTTCCGGGTCCGTAAACTTGCTAGGTGAGCTTGAAGCGCTCGCCCAGAAACACTTGGCGGACATGTTCGCTTGCCACGATCGCATCGGGCGGCCCTTCGATGAGAATCTTACCGCTGTGAATCACGTATGCGCGGTCGATGATTGATAACGCCGCGTGCACATTGTGATCGGACATCAGAATCCCAATCCCTCGCTCCCGCAGGTAAGTAACGATCCGCTGAATTTCAATCACCGTAATCGGGTCGATGCCCGCGAAAGGCTCATCCAGGCACAGGAACTGAGGATCGAGAACGAGTGCGCGGGTAATTTCGACCTTGCGCCGCTCGCCGCCCGATAGAACTCCCGCGCGCGACTTCCGCAACCTCGCGATGTCGAGCTCGTCGAGCAGCGATTGCAGCCGTCCCTGGCGCTCTTCCTCCGTAAGGGGCAACGTCTCCAGCACCGCGAGCAGGTTCTCCTCGACCGAGAGCTTGCGAAACACGGAAGGCTCCTGGGGCAGATAGGAAATGCCCCGGCGGGCGCGCTGGTATAGCGGAAGCATGGTAATTTCCTGCTCGCCGAGCAAAACCCGTCCGTGGTCGGGCTTCACCAGGCCAACCAACATGTAGAAAGTGGTCGTTTTGCCAGCGCCATTCGGCCCGAGCAACCCCACCACTTCCCCGGGGTTGACGTATACCTCGACATCATCGACCACAGTGCGGCCGCCATAGATCTTCGTAAGATGCTCCCCGCGGAGCACCGGCGATGACACGCCTGGCTCGGCCGCCAGAACTTCGCGGGCTCGCAGTTGCTCAACCTTGGCCATCGGAAATTACGTCTATCATTCACTCTTATAGGCTTTACGCGCGGAATCAAATGCAGTCTCAAGTAAGACGATCTCCGCGGGCTGCGGGTTTTGGGAGAATGCTTATATTTCTTTCGCGGAGGTTCAGTTTCAGTGGCGGTGAGAATTCGCAGAATACTGAATGACGATTCGGGTCGGGCGGGACGTGACGGTCCCAAACCGACTCCGCCTTCGGAGGGCGAATTGCTGGACGCGTATTCCGAGGCGGTTGCGGGAGCAGCGGAAAAAGTCGGTCCTGCGGTAGTCAATATCGAGGTTCGGGGAAAGCGAGGCGGGTCCGAGGTTGCCTCGGGCACGGGTTCGGGATTCGTCTTCACTCCCGACGGATTCATCCTGACCAACAGCCACGTGGTGAACGGTGCCAGCGAGGTGTCGGTCCTGCTGCATGATGGGCGCCGGGCTGCAGCGCAGATAATTGGCAACGATCCCGACAGCGACCTCGCGGTGGTTCGCATCGAGGCGCGCGAGCTGACGCAAGCCGATCTGGGCGAATCGCGCGCGCTGCGAGTCGGACAAATCGCGATAGCGGTCGGCAGTCCGTACGGCTTCCAGCATACGGTTACTGCAGGCGTAATTAGTGCAGTCGGCAGATCGTTGCGGTCGGTGACCGGCCGCCTCATCGACAACGTCATCCAGACCGATGCCGCCCTCAATCCTGGCAACTCGGGCGGTCCGCTGGTCGATTCGCGCGGTCGCGTAATCGGGGTCAACACGGCAACCATTCTTCCAGCTCAGGGACTATGTTTCGCGATCGCGATCGATAGCGCCAAGTTCGTCGCCGCACGCCTGATGCGCTTTGGCAAGATAGAGCGCGGCTACATCGGAATCGCGGGCGCGAACACCGCTCTGCCCCGCCGCCTGGCACGTTTTCATCGGGTAGCCAGCGACTCGTGCGTACAGGTCGCTGCCGTCGAATCCGGAAGCCCGGCCGAGAAAGCGGGACTTAAACGCAACGACCTGATAGTCGCCTGCGGCGCAATGCCGATACAGGGCATTGACGATTTGCAGCGCATGCTCGCCGACGAACCGGTGGGCGCTTCGATCACCATCACAGCGTTGCGCGGCGTCGAAAAGCTTGTACTCGAAGTGACCACGGCAGCCCCGCCAGCCCGCAAGTAGGAACTCACAGGGATCGGCGGCACTAATTTGCTATAATGGCTGTGTATCCGATAAGGTTCTGAATAGAGCACTTCTATGCGAGCCGCCCTGTGTCGAGCAGATTTGACTTAAAACCACTCGATGCGACCTTCGGCGCCGTGGTTACCGGCGTCACTATCGCCGCGCTCAACGAGGAGACCTGGCATGATCTTCACGCGGCGTGGCTTAAGTACGCATTGCTCATCTTCCCCCATCAGTATCTCAGCCGCGAAGAGCAGATCGCCTTTGCCAGGCGCTTCGGCCGACTGGAGTTCGAGCTGTCGCCGCTCAGCAACGTTAAAGAGGACGGCACCCTCATCCCCGAGTCGGACAACAGCGACATCATCAAAGTTCTCAAGGGCAATATGGGCTGGCATTGCGACAGCACCTATATGCCGATTCAGGCCAAGGGTGCGGTCTTCAGTGCACGAGTGGTGCCGAAGTCGGGTGGCCAAACCGGATGGGCCGACATGCGAGCGGCATTCGATGCCCTGGACGACGAATTGCGCGCAAAGGTGGAAAAGCTCTCGGCGCATCACTCGCTCTACTACAGTCAGGCGAAGCTGGGGCATCAGCCCAAGAAAGGCAGTGACTACAGCGGCTACGGCTTCCACGATGGCCCGGTCCCGCTCCGCCCTCTCGTGAAGGTCCATCCCGAGACAGGCCGCAAGTCCCTGGTGATTGGCCGGCACGCATACGACATTCCGGGAATGAACTCGGAAGAATCGGAGCGACTCCTAAGGGACCTGGTCGTCTTCGCCTGTAAACCGCCGCGCATTTACCATCATGACTGGGCCCCGGGGGACGCCGTGGTCTGGGACAACCGCTGCCTGTTACATCGCGCTACCCCATGGGACATGAGTGAGCCGCGCATAATGTGGCACAGTCGCATCGCGGGCGACCCCGCAAGCGAATCAGCTCTCGGCTAACGCGGCTTAGAAAGCGCCATCGCAGCGGTCTCTACCCATTGCTTTGCCCAACCCCGTTCCAGTGGGCTGCCAGCATAAGGGGTTATCAGATTGGTTTTCCCGTCTACCTGTGTATAACGCGTCTTTGGTACTTCCACTTCTAGTTGTCCGGAAGGGTTTTTGCTATTAAGCGCTCGCCGAAACCCGTGCCCGCGCGCCAAGTCATACAACCCTGGGAAGTTTGGCGGTTTGAGACGCCGGGAAGAGCTGTGGGAAGCACCAAGAGGAATGGCTTTGGCGCAACAGCGGCATCTCTGGTCTCGTCCTCAGCCACCGATCATTCCACCATAGCTTTGGAAGCACGCGGCAATGCGCGCTCCGGCGTGCTCCTCCTGGTAAGTCGCGCTTCACCCGGACTGGAGCGCGTGCCGCGACACCTGTGGCTCAAGATTCGTGGTCCATCGCGCCAATGGCCAAATCAACGTCACCTTAGCGGCGATCACCAAGTTCGCGCTGCAGGCGCCCGCAGCGGCGAACGCGCCTATTTCGATTTTCTTTGATGTCGAATAATCCAGGGTAAGCAGTTTCTGGAACTGGTTGAGCGCTATGGGGTTTTCGATGGTACCAATCTTTACGGCAAACATGTACAGGAGATGCTGCTTGGAGATTTCTCGCGGAGCTGGAAATACCTCGGAGGCTTCAAGTTCCTCTACGTCAATGCGAAGGGATCGGTGCAGTGGTGCGCGCAGCCGCGTGATTACCGCTTCCGGCTGCAGGACATGAGTCTCAAGGAGCTGCGCGGCAATGATCATCACAAGCACTGTGAGCAGGGCTGTTGCCTCGGGTGCGTGCGACTAATTTCACATGTGCTGGGCGAACCGGTGAAGAGCTTCCGCACCAGCATGACGCTCGCTTATGGCGACGCGAAAGCATCGCCGGCGCAGGTCGCTGCCCGTTCGAAGAACGGCGCTCATTTCTAGGCGATGGCCCACTTCTCAGGCCCGGTGCCGAACACCGCGGCCGTTCAATCCCTGCAGGCAGTGGTGGTGTGGGAGCCCGGGGCGGCGGAGAATCCGCTGCGTACGATCGGCGGCCTTACCTTGATCGAATGAATCCTGCGGCAACTCTCCGCCCTGGATGCCATCAAAAGCATCGTGGTGCTCAAACCCGCGGCAGTCTCTCTGCCGCCTGCCTCGGGTCGCGTGAGGAAGCCGCTGGAATGCTACAACGTTTCGGGCGCCAAATTCTGGGAGATACTCCGTGAAGCTCGTGGCAAACTTGCCGGAGATTTTATTGCGGTCGCGGCTGATTTGCTGATCGATCGGAGGCTGTTTGCATGGCTCGCGGTGCAAAATGAGGACGTGATGCTGACCTCGTGCGAGGGCGGCAGCGCGGAACCGGCAGCGCGGCTCACCGGGAAGGCGCTTGACGCGGCGGCGCCGCAGTCGGCAGGCCTCAAACGGGTGGCGGTGAGCTCCCTGCCGTCGTACTGGGAGGCGATGCACGGCGAGGTGCCGCTGCACCTTTATCAGGTCACCGACGAGCCCAGCGCAGAAGCGGGCTGGAAGATTCTGCTCGATCATGTACAGAAACGCACCCTCGAGCTGCCCGCGCAATATTTCGATCCAACCTTCGAAAACCTCCTGATTCGCCGCCTCGCAGGCACTTCGGTCACAGCCAACCGGGTGACCTTGGTGACGGGACTGCTCGGGTTCCTGGTCGCGGCGCTTTATTACGCGGGATGGCTGCGCGTGGGTGTGCTAGTCGCGATTTTCGTAGAAGTGCTCGATGGGGTCGACGGAAAGCTTGCCCGCATCACCTGGACCACCTCGCGAGCCGGCGAGTACGAGCACATCCTCGATTTCTTCTACGAGAACTCGTGGTACCTGGCGCTCGGACTTCACCTCCGCCATGGCTCTCCGCACGCGCTGAAAGCGGCGCTGCTGATGATACTATTTGATCTCGCCGACAAGGTCGCTTACTCGCTGATGGATGTGCGGTTAGGTCGCAGTCTCGACAACGCCAGTCCGTTTCTGGCGCGCTTTCGTCTCATCGCCGGGCGACGCAACATCTACAGCTGGCTGTTTCTGGTGGGTTTTTTCCTCGGATTTCCAAACTACGCGTTTTTTCTGGCGGTGGTGTGGGCCGGAATCACGGC
>DASXMJ010000212.1 GCA_036495685.1 Candidatus Binataceae bacterium
GCCCCCCATGCCGGAGGACTGTCCCGCCAGGCCCGGAGGGTTATCTCCACCGCCATCGAGCTGGCGACTTCCCCCCCTTCGTAGCCGCCTACGCCATCGGCAACGGCGAACACTGCATTGTGGGCGCTTTCGATCAGATGACCGCAGGAATCCTCGTTGTGCGAGCGCTTGGTACCGACATCCGAGAGCGCTGCCAAATCAAAGGCCAGCGCTTCGGGAGCGGAACTGGACGGGCTCAGAGGCGGTTGGTTAGCACTCACCGGTGGTTGGGGCCGCACAGGATAGCAGAAAAGATCAGGGGCGAACGACGCATCTCCCACGCCGCTCGCCCCTTGGGTTAGTCAATCAAGCGAGCTCAGGCCGGTCTGGCGGCCAGAATCGTCTCCTTGCCACGCTTGCGGGAATTGCGGGAGAAGTAGATAGCCCCATAGATACCCCACACGATCGAGATTCCCACTGCCATTAACGGCTCCTTCACGCTGCCCAGGCCCATGAGCGGACCAATGATGTAAAAGGCCATGCAGGCAACATTGGCGACCGCGCCGAACACGGGAATGGCCATGTGTTTGAGCCCGTGGAACATGTCATGCTCTCGATATGCCACTATACAGATGATGTTGGTGAGTCCGTAGACCGCAAAAGTCCCGAAGTTGGAGATCAGAGTCACCAGGGCCAGCCCGTTCGGCATCGCGGTGAGTGACGCGTTGGAACTCATGCCGAAAGCGTACCAGATGTTGTGCGGCAGAGTGGCGATGGTCTTATCGTCGGGAGCTGAGGCGCCGGCGAAGAAGTAGATGGCCGCGTAGCCACCGAGGATCGCCGAGATAACTGCGAGGGTCCAAATCGCGCGATGCGGGGTCAGGTTATCGCCGTGCAGGAAGCCGAAGTGCTCAGGAACTTCCGCGTCACGACCCATCGCATAGGTGACGCGCGCTCCGGTGTTAATGCAGCTCAGGGTCGTGCCAATCAGGGCGAGAAAGACGGTCAGCGCTGTGACCAGCATGAAGGCTTCGCCGTGTCCACCCAGCAGCACATTGCCGATGATGGTACACATGTCGCCGATCGGTGCCGCCGATCCCTTGGCGTCTGCAAGGCTGTACGCGCTGCTCATGAAGTAATTGGCAGCAAAGTACTCGATCATGTAGCAGAACAGTCCTTGAATGGTCAGCGAAAGAAGCACGCCGCGCGGAATGTCGCGGGTCGGGTTTTTCGCTTCTTCACCCAGGGAGGTAACCGACTCGAAGCCGACCAAGAGGAAGATCGCGATAGTCGCCTGCAACATGACAAAGCTGAAGTTATGCGGCGCGATGACTGAGAAGGCGCTGGGGTGCGAAGGAGCGTCGCCGGCAAGGCCGTAGTGCAGCACCTTGGTGGTCCCGTCCAGTAGCATGCCCGTGGACCCAGCCGGGTGGCCCAGCCGGTAGGCGATCGCGAGCGCCGAGAAGAACAGCAGGGCGATGATCTGGATTCCATTGATGGCAATGTTGACCATCGTGGATCCATTCACGCCGCGATAGGCGATAAAGGCGACCACGAACGAAAAAATCACCGCGATGAGGGCCATGAAGACCGGACCCGGAATCGCGGAGTTCATCGTGCCCGGCGCCACGGTGCCCACGATGTAGCCGATCATGATGCCCATGGTCGCGACCATCGCGCCCGGATAGACCCAGTAGTAAAGGTGCGACGCCCAGCCGATCACGAACTTGGCAATGCGCGCGAACCGATATGCGTGAGTCTTGCTCAGAAAGGCCTGTTCGGCGAAAAAGTAGGAACTGCCCGCGCCTGGGTAGAGCTTGGCCAGCTCCGAGTACGATACGGCGGTAGCGTAAGCGAGCATCAGCGCCGCGAAAATTCCCGCCCACATCGTAGTCCCCGAGGGGAATGCGTAGCCCGCCTGGACGACGAAGGTGATCCACAAAAACGCACCCGGCGCAATCAGCGCCATGGCGTTAACCGTTACGCCGGTAAGTCCCAGCGTCGGTATCATCTTGGCTTCGGATTTCTCTGCCATCTTTCCTCCTTGCTCCAGCTAGTGTCTTGCTCTATCCATCGCAAGTTCTAGCCATGACCATACTGGTGGTCGTTCGGGCCTCCTCCGCAAGAAGGATGCCATTGCAAGGTCTTAAAAATGCAAAATGAAATGGTAATGGTGAGAGAGCGCCGCGCCCGCCGTTGCCTATGCGTCAGGCAGACGCCCGCCGGATGGTCATCGTTTTGAAAGCTAGTCGTCGGTCAGAGAGCAAGACGGCACGCCACAATCGTGTCTAGTTGAACACGTCCGCAGACGCGGTTGTGCTCAGACTGCGGCCTCACCGTGCTCGTCTGTGCGGATGCGAATTACATCAAGGATGTCGGAAACGTAGATTTTGCCGTCGCCGATTCTGCCGGTTCGTGCGCGCCGCAAGATCGCCTCAACCACCGCGTCCGCCTGCTCGTCGCGGACGATCACTTCCAGCTTGACCTTGGGTTTGAAGTCGATGATGTACTCGGAGCCGCGATACAACTCGGTCCGACCCTTCTGTCGACCGAATCCCTTAACTTCGTAGGTGGTCAGACCGCTGATACCGACCCGCTCGAGCTCGGCGCGGACCGCGTCCAAGGTGAACGGCTTAATGATCGCTTCGACCTTTTTCATGCGGGCCTCGCTCAACCTCGCAAATTGGGTGCCGCGCATTAGGCTAGCAATGAGTATACCCGTCGCTCACCGCATGCACGCGCACTGAGCATCGGCCAATCTGATAGTCATCAATTCATCGAACCACCCGCCGTGGTTTCGGCGGGGGCGCGACGGGACGAGGAGGTGGCGCTACGGCGAAGCTCGCCCCATCGAGTCCCGTTGAGGTCTTTAACACGGGCAGCGACCAACGGCGGTGGCCTGGCGCCTAGGGCCTGCCGACCGGCCTTGGGGCAAGCTCCGTGGCCAATCGAACGCGCTCCACAGTCTGTCAATAGCTCCACAAGGAGAGCGAAGGAAAAGCATCCTGGCCGTCTGCACGGACTACGAACCCATCGGCGACCAGTCTTTTTTGCGTCGACCCTTCCCACCCCCCGGAACTTAGCCCGACTGGCCCGACCCCGGGTCAGTCCCTGCGATGGCGATTTTTTCCTTAGCCGGTGCGCCCGCCGACCATACCTGTCGTTCAGCTACACGGCTGCTACGCACCTGTGGTATACACCGGGTCGATCAACCTTAGGAGATAAATGCGGACATGGCTAATCGTTTGTCGTCGGCGCAAGTGACCGCTCTGTACGAGAAACTCAGCAATTGGGGCAGATGGGGCAAGGAGGATCAGCGTGGCGCACTCAACTTTATCACCGACGCCAAGCGCGCCGCGGCAGCGAAACTAGTCAAGAGTGGCGAGGCGGTTTCCCTGGCCTTGCCGCTTGCGACCATCGCGGCGGCCGACAACCCCACCCCGGTGACTCACCTGATGGTGCAGGCGGGTTTCGATTCGCACGAGATGCCGCTCCCCTATGCGGGCGACTACTTCGCGATCGCTCCACACGGGATGGCCAACACTCACCTCGACGCACTTTGCCACGTTTTTTACAAAGGCAAGATGTACAACGGGTTCGACGCGGGGGAAGTCGGCTCGCATGGCGCGAATCGATGCGCTATCGATGTGGCGCGCGCAGGCATTATCGGCCGCGGCGTGCTGCTCGATATTCCGAAGGTGCGCAAAGTCGATTGGATTGAGCCAGGCGACAGGATTTTCCCCGAAGAACTCGACGCGGCAGAGCGTGCCCACGGCGTCCGCGTCGAGGAAGGCGACGTGCTTCTCATCCGTACCGGCCGTTCCGCACGACGCAAGGCCAAAGGCGGGTGGGACCCGATGCGAGTGGGTCTGCCCGGACTCGATGCAACCTGCCTGCCGTGGCTCCACGAGCGCAAGATTGCGGTGCTGGGCTCCGACAGCGTCAGCGACGTGACCCCGAGCGGCGACCAGGAGCATCCCCTGCCGATTCACGTCGGCACCTTGGTCATCATGGGAATTCATCTGATTGATAATGCCGACTTCGATGCGCTCTCGGCCGCCTGTGCCAAAGCGGGCCGCTACGAGTTCATGTTCTCACTGTGCCCGCTCATTCTCGAGCGGGGTACCGCCTCGCCCGTGAACCCGATCGCAATCTTGTAGGCCGTGGGTTCACGGCGCGGTCGAGAACGCGCACTTTGACGTGGAGAATTCACATGAAAGCTGACTCTCTGGTTATCGACTGCGATGGTCACATCCTGGAGCCGCCGGATCTGTGGGAGAAATACATCGACCCCAAGTATCGCGAGCGCGCGATGCGCATACGGGTCGGAGACGACCGGTTTGAGTATCTGGAAATAGACGGGAAGCGCGCCAAGATGACTGCGCCCGGCCTCCTAGGCTCGTTGGGCGGCATGGGTAAGCGAGTCGAGGAAGCGAAGCGTTTGCGCGAAACGGCGATGCGTGGCGGCGCCACACGTCCGGAGGACGTGCGCGCGGTACAGCCCAAGCCCGAAGATACCTATCTGAAAGGTGCAGCCTTCGGCACCATGGTTATGAAGGAACGCCTCCAGCTCCTCGACGAGGAAGGCATGCAGAAAGCGCTGCTCTACCCCACCATCGGGCTTCTCTGGGAAGCGGAATTGTTCGATGCCGAACTCTCAAGCGCCTATTGCCGCGCATACAATCGATGGATCGCAGACTTCTGCCGCGACTCCGGCGGACGGCTCGTTCCGATCGCCCATCTGTCGCTGGGCGATCCTGCGGAAGCAGCCGGTGAACTTAGGCGAGCGGTTGAGGACGGATGCAAAGGGGCTTTCGTATGTCCATTCACCATCACCCGGATACCGCATGGCGACCCGGCTCACGATGCGGTGTTCGCGGCCGCGCAAGACCTCGACGTGCCGCTTGCGATTCATCCGACCTTCGAACCGGTAGCGTTCGGAATTCATCATCGTTACGACAATTTCCAATGGGCCGCGTGGTATTTCGATCTGTTTGCCGGGCAGGGCGTCCAGCATGCGTTCGGGACCTTCTTTCAGTTTGGCGTGTTCGATCGCTTTCCGAAGCTGCGCGTCATAGTGCTCGAATCGCAGGCAGGATGGATTGGATATTTTCTCGATCGCGGCGACGCGATCTTCAACGGCACGACCTTAGGGGCGACGGTGCGGCTTAAGGAAAAGCCGTCGTACTACTTCAAGCGGCAATGCTGGATCTCGGCCGACCCAGACGAACGAACCATCGCGTCGCTGATGCCGCTCGTCGGTGAGGACAAGTTCTTCTGGGCAAGCGACTACCCGCATCCTGATCATCCTGGCAACTACCTCGAAGAACTGCAGGGAATGATCGCTTCGATGGCGGACTCGGGCAAACGTGCGGTCCTCGGCGAAAACGTGGCTAAGGTTTACCGCGTCTAAGCCGCAGACCTCGATTCCTCTCCTTCGGCATTAGCTGCGGCGCCTCGCACGCGCTGGTTTCGAAGGCCGAGGCGCGCCGCTCGCTGAGGGGTCGGAAGAATCCTGCGTTTCACGGAAATTCACCGAAGCTCGGTTTTCTCGCATCGCCGGGCACGCCCTCTTCCGGGCGGAGAGAGTTTACGACCGGACCGCCTCGCTGCAACCCGGTCGACCACTAGCGGCGGGTGGCGCGCTAGTTCTTGAGCCCGGGCACCATCGCTTCAATCTTGATGGGAATCTCAAACGAGACTTCCTGCGGCAGCTTGCATATGCTGTCGTTGCACTCCTGAAACCTGAAAGTGCCTGCGATCTTGCTGGTGCCGGGTTTCACCCTTCCACTGACTACAATGCTGCCTCTGCCCTGAAACGAGCCTTCATAAACCGGCAGAGTTTCGCCCAGCGCTTTGAATTCGAGCGGCACTGCAGGTGGCAAAGCGATGGATTGCTGCGCAACCACGTCGCCCGCGAAGATCAAACTCGTCGCCACATAGTTTTCTGGTAAGGGTTGGCCGTAGATGTGCCATCCGGGTGCGATCGCGATGTCCACCGCGACCCCCAGTTCCTGGCCGGGTGCAGCCTGAGCGCTCGACAGCGAGATTTTCGCCTGTACGTCTTCAGCGCCTATACTCACCGACGCCTGGTCTCCGACCACGTTGAAGTCGGCGAGCAGAATTCCCGATGCGGTCGGACGTGTCTGATAGTTGGGCAGGAAGTACTTGTCTTTCACCGTTCCGTCCGCGGCGAGCACATAGTCACCCGGGAACGGGATGCCATAGAACATGTTGCCCTCGGGAATGTTGGTATTGAGAATCCCGAACTTTCGGATCACCGCGCTGCCCGGATCGGAGAGCAGCGGATAGCTTATCTGATGCGCATCGGCAAATCGCTTGAGGGTGGCCTTTGAATCATAACTGACCGCGGCTACTCCCAGACCTGCCTTCTGCAAGGCTGGAGGTGACTGTTGCAGCTCGACGAGCTGGGTGCGGCAGAACGGTCACCAATCGGCGCTGCGGGTGAAAACCAGCAGCATTCCTTTGGGTCCCATCAGGTCGTGCAGAGTCAGCCGCCGCCCGCTTTGATCCTCGAGCGCGAAGTCCGGGACCTTGCTGCCGACGGCAGGGCCGGTCTTAAGATCGGCGTTTTGCAAATCGACGAATTTTTTGAATTCGGCGGGATCGATCTTTTCTCCCGATCCCATTTTTTTGAGAATGCCATTGATCAATTCTGTGTTGTCCATAGGCGTGTCCTCCTGAGCGGCCGACCCACGCGCCGCGCCACCGGGCATCAGCAACCACAGGCCGACTACCGTGGCGAAGACTATCTTTGCACACCAGAAAGATCGACGCATGGTTCATCCAAACGCAAGATCGGCATCCGGATCGCAACTGCGAGCCGGTCGGAAAATCACAAAGGGCGGCCGCCATGCTTAAAGCAGCCGGCTGGAGCCTGGCCTAACTACGGCAGCATGCCGGCCTGAATGACGGTTGACTCGGTCTGCGGCGGAAGGCGCGGCGGCTGCTTGCGCTTCATCGCCTTTTCCAGGATTGGGGCGAGCCGCTCGGACTTCTCCCTGGCGAGCTTTTCCTCGCGACTCTTGAAGTCAGGCAGAACCTTTTCCGCAAAAAGGTTGAGCGACGAACAGATGTCCTCGTGTTTATTGTTGCCGGCCTGGGAAATAAACACCACCTGATCGACGCCAACTTCTTCATATTCGTGCAGGCGTTTGCGGATGAAATCCGGCGTACCGACGCAGGCGTGGTCGCCGCCCGCTCCCGGAATATTGATCGGGTGGCGCCGGTAGTTCTGCCAGATGTTGGTCTTGCCGGGCTCGTGCCGGCCGAACACGTAGTGATGGCCGAGCGCGTAGGAGAAAAACTTGAGCCCGTCTTCGCCCATCGCCCGCGCCCGCTCCTGGTCAGGATCACACATGAAGCCGGTCACGATGGCGATGTTTGCATTGATCGCGTGGCCGATCGGCTCGCATTCATTTTCGAGCGTGGTGTAGTAGTCGTTGACCCACTGGCGCGCCTCGTCCGGCGTTACGAACGCAAAGGTCAGCGCGCCGATCCCGAGCTTGGCGGCGAGGTGGATGGTTTCGCGGCGTGAACATGCGACCCACAGCGGAGGATGGGGCTTCTGCACCGGCTTGGGCACCACGTTGCGCACCGGCATCTTGAAGTACTTGCCCTCGTGTCCGAGGAACGGATCTTCGACGAACATCCGTGCAATCGCGCCCAGCGACTCCTGCCACATGTCGCGCTTGTCCGCGCGCGGAATCAGGAAGCCGCCAAGTTCCGCTTCGGCCGAAGATTCCCCGGTCCCGAACTCGACGCGCCCGTTGCTGACCAGGTCCAGCGTGGCGATCCGCTCCGCGACTCGCGCTGGATGGTTATAGCTGGGGGGCAGCAATACGATTCCGTGCCCGAGCCGGATGCGCTTGGTGCGCTGACTGCACGCGGCGAGAAAGATTTCCGGGGCGGATGAATGTGCATATTCCTCAAGAAAGTGATGCTCGACTTCCCACATGTGGTCGATGCCGAGTCGGTCGGCGAGCTCGACCTGGTCGAGCGCGTCCTGAAACAGTTTCAGTTCCTGGCCCGGCGTCCAGGGACGCGGCAGTTGATGCTCATAGAAGGTGCCGAATTTCATGATGCGGGGACGTTGCTCCTTGGGATGTGCTGCTACGGTCGAGCTTTCGCGCCGTCGACAAACAGCGTCCGCTCGACCATATCGATGACTTCATGCTTGCGATGTTCGATGGATTTCGGATCGAACAGGTTGACGTTCCACAGCCGCTTCACCACTGCTGCGGTCGTGAAGTAGCCGGTGATGATTGAATTCAGGGTCTGCAGAAAATTGAACGAATCCAGCTCCGACCGGAAGGCACCTTCGCGCTGCCCGCGAAAGATAAAGTTCACCCCGAGCGCGTTGAGCGGCGGCAAGCGGCGCTTCATCACGGTCCGCCCCACGCCGCTTTCGTCGGCGAATTCCTTCCACAGCAGTTTCATCGCATCGGGCTTGCGCGCAATGAAGTCGATCGAATCGGCGATTGCCTTGCGCATCTGCTCCTGTGGCCCTCCCGGGCTCGCCATGACCAGGCGCGCCGAATCCTCCATCGCGTTGAAAATCTGGTCCAGCACCGACAGATAAAGCTGCTGCTTGGAGGGAAAATGATGCAGCAGGGAGGGCGCCTTGATGCCGATGCGCTTGGCGATATCGCGCAGGCTGGTACCCCGATAGCCGCGATCCGAGAACAACGAGAGGGCGACCTGCAACACCCGATCGCGGGTGTCCAGACCGCGGCTGAGGGGAACGACCCGGGTGGCAAGACGATGGCTCCGGGAACTCTTCATAGGGGCTCTGGCCGGTCCCCATCGTATCTAACGCTCGTTAGGTAGTCAAACCTGTGTGGCCACTGGGCACATTCTCCTCTTTCACTTTCAACCGTAGTAGAAGTCGTGGTGAGAAACACCATCCGGAGGGTCCTGCGATGCCCGATCTGCATTGGAAGCCGGCCTACGAGCTGGCCGCCATGATTCGCCGCCGCGAGCTCAAGGCGGCCGAACTGATGGCCGTGACTATCGCACGGCTGGAAAAGGTCAATCCCAAGCTCAACGCCTTCGTGGCGCTGCGCGCCGAGCAGGCGATGGATGAAGCGCGCGCGCTGGACGAGAAAATCGCGCGTCGCGAAGAGGTCGGTCCCCTAGCCGGACTGCCGCTGGGCGTGAAAGACCTCGAGGACGCGGCCGGACTGCCCACCACCTTCGGCTCCAAGCCGTTTAGGAACAATCGGCCGGCGGCCGATTCGGTTCAGGTCGCGCGGCTCAAGGCTGCCGGCGCGATCGTGCTGGGCAAGACCAACGCTCCCGAGTTTGGCTACACCGGCTTCACCAAGAACCTGCTGTTCGGCGTGACGCGAAATCCGTGGAATCTGGAGCGCACCCCGGGGGGCTCTTCGGGCGGCAGTTCTGCCGCCATTGCCGGCGGTATCGTTCCGCTGGCAACCGGGTCTGATGGCGGAGGCTCGGTGCGGATTCCCGCCTGCTACACCGGATGCTTCGGGATCAAGTGCAGCAACGGCCGAATACCCAGCGACCCGACGCTCGGGATGATCCCGTGGAACGACACCTCGGTCCTCGGGCCGCTGACGCGAACGGTCCGCGATGCGGCTCTATACCTCGATGCGACCGTCGGGTACCATCCGGCCGATCCGGACTCGTTGCCGCATCCGGGGGTTTCCTATGCGGCGATGCTCGATCGACTTCCCCGCAAACTGCGAATCGCGTTTCATCCTGACTTTGGCGAACTGGTGCAGCGCGACGTTGCGCGCGAAGTTGCCCGAGCGGTCGATGTGTTCAAGGCACTGGGTCACGAAGTCTCGGTCATCGACGATCGCCTCCCCGAGGTCGGCCGGGACTGGCAACGTCTCGGTGCGACTCAAGGCTACGCGATGCTGCACGAGATGATCGAGGAAAATCGCCGTGACTTCGGGCGGGCCTATCTGTCAGGACTGGAAGCCGCCAACCATATCAGCTGGCGCCACTACGGCGCCGCGTATCGCCATCGCAATGAGCTGAACGAATGGTGCAAGCGCATCTTCGCGCGTTTCGATTTGCTGATGACCCCTACGTTGCCCACTGAGGCGTTTGCCGCCAAGGGTCCACCCCCCAGCGAAATCGATGGAAAGCCGGTCCGCGATGTTATGGCAGTTGTGGCGTTCACGTTCCCATTCAACATGAGCGGGCATCCCGCCTCGTCGGTGCGGGCAGGACTGACGGACGCCGGTCTGCCCGCCGGCCTGCAAATCGTCGCGGAGCGCCATCACGAGGACCTGGTGCTGCAGGCCTCTTTCGCGTACGAACAAGCGCGGCCGTGGCAGGATGAATGGCCTGAGATCTAGGACGCCGAATCCGCGGTGGGGGGACGACCAATCAGCGCAGCCTGTTTAGCTACGCAAATTGCCTATGCACCGCTGCGAACGCGCGCTCGGTGACCTCGAGCGTTTGCTTGATGTCCTCCTCGTTGTGCGCTGCGGAAATGAACCAGTTGTGGCGCGGCGCCAGATAGACGCCGTTAAGTGAACACTCGCCGGCAAACACTTTCATACGGTCGTGACGGCCGCCATCGTCTTTGAAGGTCATGTATGGAATCGCGGGCGGTCCCGAGTAGGTCACTTCCAACGCCGCGCTGCGCGCCTGCGCGAGCATGCCGTCGCGCAGCTTTTCCCCGAGCATCCGCATCCGCTCGATTCCGTTGGCCGCCTTAAGCTCCTTAAGGCACGCCAGGGCAGCAGCCATCGGCACCGCGCTGGTGAAATAGGAACCGGTAAAGAACACCTCCTGGGCGGCCTGCTTGAGACTCTCGCGGCCAAGGCAAGCGGAGAGCGGATAGCCGTTAGCGATCGCCTTGCAATAGGTCGTCAAGTCCGGACGGATACCGAAGAATTCGCCCGACCCTCCGAGATGCAGCCGAAACCCCGCGCGGACATCATCCAGGATCAAAACAATTCCGTTCCGATCGCAGAGCTCCCGCACGCCGGCAAGAAATCCTTCGACCGGAAGCTCGCTGTCGTGACCAGCATCGTGGCGGAACGGCGACAGGACGACTCCGGCGATTTCGCCCTGGTTTTCAGCCACCGTGTGGCGAAGGCTTTCCAGCTGGTTGAAATCAAAGTACACGATGTTCGCCCGGTCTTCCGGCGTCACTCCGCCCGGCGCCGGCGTGCACCATGCGTGGGTCCCGTGATAGGCGCCCGAGCACATGGCAATCTTCTTTCGTCCCGTCGCATGACGAGCGACCTCGGTCGTCCAGGTGCACACGTCCGACCCGTTCTTGGCGAACACCGTCCAATCCGCGCACGGCGTGATCGAAACCAGGTATTCGGCCAGGTCGACCCACAGCGGGCTCGGGGCGTTGAAACAGTTGCCGAGCTCTGCCTGGTGGCGCGCCGCTTCCTCAACCCGGGGATGGCGATGGCCGAGCACGATCGGCCCGTACGAGCACATGTAGTCGATGTACTCGTTACCATCGACATCCCAGATGTGGGAGCCCTCGCCGCGCGCGAAGAACGAGGGGAAGGTCCCCCTGGTCAGCATGATCGGATTCTGATGACCGTAGATTCCGCCGGGCACCACTTTGCGCGCACGCTCCATGAGGGCGTTGCTCTTTTCGAATGTGTAGGTCTTCACCGCAAATCCTCCGCTGCGTTTCAACGCCGACTATGGTCCGAGCGTTCTACCTCGCTGCGCGCAAGGCAAGCACAGACCCGGTTCTAGGGGAAAGTCAGACCAGGCTCTCAGAATCAGTGACGGTAAGTGGTCTGGGTAACCGTACCGAGCGTCGGAATTGCGCCTACGCGGGTTAGTTCTTCGCGCAGCTTGGCGCGTGAGAGGGGTTTGGAGAGAACCGCAGATGCCCCCAGTTCGTAGCTCTGGGCGATATCGCGATCGTACATCGAACTGGTGACCACAAACAGCGGGATGCTCGCGCAGACTTCACTTCCCCGTATGGCTGTGAGCACCGAGAAGCCGCCATTCTCGGGTAGCCTGAGATCGACGAAAAATAAATCGGGACGGTCGGACTCGGTGAAGCGCGGGATCATCTCGAGTGCTTCTTCCGCGCTCTGCGCGTGGAGCATCTCGATCGCGTCGCCCAGCACCTGGCGCATAACCGTAAGCGCAATGAACACGTGGTCGGGATTGTCCTCGACCAGAAAAATCCGTACACCTGAAGCCGCTGGGTCGTTATCGTCGTTGTCCATAGTCCCTGCTTGTGAAGATGCCTGATGGAAGCACTCCACTCTCCCTGAAAACGCCGGACTTGAAAAGAGGAATTTGGATCGCAGCCGGCCTGCCTTAAGTGGTCGGACCGCGACTAGTATGCGGTAGTAGTATTTAGCTGCGCAAATTTAGCTCTTGTCTAACGGCTGGAAGGCTAAAAATTTTTCCCCAGAGTCCCATTTGGCCACACCCGAGCAGCGATCCAGCGGGGCTGACCCCACCGCACCGGCACGGTCGCGCGCGGTCGCCGGGATGACTAGAATTCGCCATGGTTGCCTCCCTCTCTGGAGACAGAAATTCCTCTCGCGCCGCCCACCACCGTAGCTAGGCGGCGTTGGGAGAGAAAGGTCCACGATCGCATTGCTCGAACGTATCTTTGGCTCGAAACTGTTCAACCATCCGCTGCTCCAGAGATATACCCGGCTGGTCCACGAGGATCTGGCGGCAACCTATTCGCGCGACATCCAGAAGTGGCTCCTGGTGGCACCCCTAATCGGGGTCGCAACCGGCCTAGTCATTACAGTCATCAACCTGCTCATCCTGGAACTGATCTGGGCGCGGGCATTGCCCGCGTATCTGCAACATCACTGGATGATCGTACCCGGGTTGCTGGTAGGGTTTCTGGTGACCGGGCTCATCATGCAGTTTTGCACCCCCGATCCGGACCAACATTCCACCGAGGAGATCATCCGCTCGTACCATGACCACCAGGGCGATATCGATATTCGCCCTTTCTGGTGGAAACTGCTGGCCGCGGTGACGACGGTCAGCTCGGGCGGAAGCGCCGCGATGGAAGGTCCGAGCATTTACGGAGGAGGGGCGATCGGATCTTGGCTGTGGACCAAGCTGCGGCGGTTTGGACTCGAATCGCGCGACCGGCGGATCATGTTGATCAGCGGCGCCGGAGCGGGAATGGCGGCGGTGTTCCGTGCCCCGCTCACCGGCCTGGTCTTCGCGATGGAAATGCCTTACAAGGACGACCTCGCACACGAGGCATTGCTGCCCTCGCTGATCGCATCCGTGGTCTCCTATGCCACCTTGGTCACTCTGGTAGGAAGCGAGCCGCTGTTCGGTTTCTCGGGCACGACCACCTTCGAGGCGATCGACCTGCTATGGTCCGCTCTCCTCGGCATTGGGATTGGGCTTATCGCGCTCGTCTTCGACATTACCTTTCGCCGGGTTCGCGAGTTCTTCGTCGCCAGCCGCATGCCGCACACCGTGAAACTGCTGCTCGGCGGCTTGGGAACCGGGTTGTGCGGTCTCGCGTTCGTGTCCGTGTTCAACAACGGTCTCATCCCCATCGGGCCCAACTACGAGGCGGTACGCGCCGTGCTGAATTCATCGTACCCGTCTCATGTGTTGATCTATTTCGCGATCCTGAAAATGGCTGCGTCGATCTTCTCCATCGGGTCGGGCGGCGTCAGCGCCATCTTCGTGCCGCTGCTGTTGGTCGGAGGATGCATCGGGAGCGCGTTTGCGCAAACCGTCGTGCACACCGGTACGGTGGACCTGTACGCTGCGGTCGGGATGGCGGCATTTATAGCCGCAGGCTACAAGACTCCGCTCACGGCGGTGGTCTTCGTGGCAGAGACCACTGGCGGTCATTCGTTCATCATCCCGAGTCTAATCGGCGCGGCGATCGCCTACGCGGTGTCGGGAGAAGCCTCGGTCTCCGGCGATCAGCATTTTCAGGAACTCGCAAAACTCGAGGGACTCAGCAACGTTCCGGTGCGGAAAGTCATGCAGAACCGCGTGGTAACCGTGCAAGCGGGTGCGACGGTGCGAGAGTTCGTGCAAAGTATCGCCATTCACCACGAGCATACGGTCTATCCGGTACAGGATGGCTCGCGGGTAGTGGGACTGGTGTCGCTCGCGGTCTTGGGATCGACCCCGTCGGAAAAATGGGATTCCACCACCGTCCGGGCGATCGCCGATTTGACGCCGACGTTCGTCTATGAAGACTGCGACCTGATGGAGGCATTGCGGCTGCTCGCGCGGGAGAAGCCGGATCCGATGCTACTGGTAACCGCCACCGACGGGGCGCTGACCGGGATCGTGACCAAGACCGACATTCTGCGCGCGGTCGAGAGCAGTCACGGGAGCCAAACCGCCGATTCGGATCACTGAGCGGGAGCGGCTGGCGCGTGACGAAGCCGAACGCGGGACACCGTCAGATCTCTCCGCTGTAGTCGTCGATATTCTGAAACGCGTACGGCAGAAAGCTTTTCGCATCCACCGTGCCGATGCGCTTGGCCTGCGCATACACGTCACCCTCCGAATAGACCGCACCGCGAAATTCCAGGATCTCCAGATCGGTCAGGGGATCGTGATGCGACGGTTTGAAGGTGGCTTTGCCCGGTCCGCGTTTTACGACTCGCAATTGGGTCTCGAAGTGCGCTTGCACAATGATCGGATCGAACTCCAGGCCGCGGCCGTCGGCTGAATGCATGAATTTGAAATGAAACCGATCGCTGGTCGCGGGACCGTCGATCGAGAGGTTTTC
This sequence comes from Candidatus Binataceae bacterium, assembly GCA_036495685.1. NCBI lineage: Bacteria > Candidatus Binatota > Binatia (SeqCode) > Binatales (SeqCode) > Binataceae (SeqCode) > Binataceae bacterium (SeqCode). The sequence continues at coordinate 14,714 of DASXMJ010000212.1, forward strand.
GGTGAGGCGCGCCTCGACCGAGAGGTACGGAATTCCGTAACGTTCCACCACCCCGCGAGTAACGTCGCCGTCACTTTCGAGCCGCACTCTCCCCTGCTTCTTCGGCTCACCAAACAACTCCCGCCCGAAGATGATCGCGACGTCTGTGGACATCGGCATGGCCAGGCAATAGTCCGCCTCGATTCCCTGGTAGCGTGCACGAATGTCGACCCACCCGCCCGCAAATGCGCCGACGCAGTTGGATCGTCCGAACGCGCCCACCCCAACTGAAACCAGTGGATCTCCCGCCGGCTCAAGGGGCGGAGGCAGAACTGCGCGAATTAGTTCGGGGCGGGTAAGGTAGGTTACTGTGAGGGTCCTGCCGTCCAGGAAAGCCGGGTGAGCAAGCCGCTCTTCTATGGTTTCAATCTCCTCGGGCGTTTTGACCCACTTGGTGTTAGTCATGGGCACCTCCGCGGCGAACTCCAACGCTACTAGCATCGCGCGGGATCGAGCGCCAATGGTGCAAGGCGGGATGCCCGAGAGGTCTCGCTCGTTGCGGGCGGGCCGTAGGCCGGGCTCAGGGGATTGTCATTTCTATGAAGGCGCGATGTTTCGCGCGCCCGAACAGCGTCGAGAAGAATTTCAACACCGTCACCTGCCAGCCGTACTTGCTTTCCAGCGCCTGCTGCACTCGCTGGATGAGCGCACCATCATCGATGCGTCTCCCGTGTCCCTCCGCCCATTCACCGCGCACCTCGCCGCGCGCGTCACAGGCGGCCAGCCGGATTCGATCGTTTGCCTTAAGCCGTTTCATCTTGACTGAGGTGCCATTGGTGACGGCGTAGAGCTTGCCGTCGTACGCGGCCACCCAGATGGGCGTGGGCACTCCGTTTCCGTTGCGACGAAAGGTAACCAGGCTGACGTAACGCTCGGTGGCGAGTTCCTGGAGTGATGGACCAGTCATCCTACTGAAACTTCGGCATCACGCGTTCGGCGAACAGACGCATTGCGGCAAGCACGTTTGCGTGACCGGCTATGCCCCCGGTCTCAAACCAGCACACCAGTCGGGTAAAGCCGAAACGCTCTTTCAGCGCGGCGATCTTGTCGGCGATATACTCTGGTTCGCCCATCGCTCCCATGATTTCATCGACCTGCTCGTATTCAATCGTGCGCAGCCGTTCGCGTACCTTGGCGAAATCCGCCTGCACTCCGGGAACCTGCGCCTCTGGCTCTATGATCTCGCCGGCGGATTTGAAGTAGTTGCGCAGACTTGGTTCGAATTGAGCGCGCACCGACGCGCGATCCCGCCCGGGAAAGGTGAGAAGCAGACCGGCGAACCAGTCGTCAGGACGGGCGCGGCCCGACTCGGCGAGTGCGCGCTCGTAGATCGCGAGCCGCTCGCCAAGCACCGGAAACGGGTTGACCGGGCCACCGGCGAAAATCCGATAAGCGTTGGTGCCGGCATACGCGAAGGTGTCGGGGCTGTTCGCGGCAAGTCGAATCGGAGGATGGGGACGCTGAATCGGTCTGGGCACCACCTCTATGCCTTCCACCTGGTAGTGACGGCCGCGAAAGCTGAGCCGCTCCTGCGTCCATGCGGCGCGCACCAACTCCAGGCCTTCCTCGAACAACCCGCGGCTGTCGGGCATGGGTACGCCATAGCCGCGATAGTTCATCGCAAACGCGCCCCGGCCTGCACCGAACTCGACACGGCCCCCGGAGATCACGTCGAGCATCGCGGTCTCTTCCGCCAGGCGCAGCGGATGGTGCAGCGGCATCAGGTTCACTGCCACGCCGAGGCGAATCCGCGCGGTGCGCTGGGCAATGGCCGCGTGCAGCAGCATCGGCGCGGGCATCATCGAAAAATGCCGAGCGAAATGAACCTCGGCCAGCCAGATCGTGTCGAACCCTAGCTGGTCGGCCGCGACCACCTCTTCGATCAATTCGGTGTAGCGCGCGGGGGTGCGCTGGGTATCGGCCTGAGGCAGCTGATAGAAGAGGTCGAACTTCACTCGTGTGCTCAGTACGCGCTCAGCTGGGCGACGCGTTCGCGGTAGTAGGCCGGGGAACCAAGATAGGACTCATTGAAGCGCGCGCGCTTGAACCACAAATGAATATCATGCTCCCAGGTAAACCCTATGCCACCGTGCATCAGCACCGCGCGGTCCGTCCCGCGGCTGTATACCTCGCACAGCCGCGCCTTTGCCATCGCCGCAGCGCGGGGTGCTTCCTTAGGCATCGCATCCAGCGCGTGGGCCGCGTACCAGACCAGAGAGCGCGCGGGCTCGAGGTCTGCGACTATCTCGGCGGCGGCATGCTTGAGGGCCTGAAACGATCCGATCGGCTTGCCGAATTGCTCACGGACCTTGGAGTAGTCGACCGCCATGTCCAGCGCACGCTGCGTGCCCCCGAGCGAGTCCGCGGCGATTGCCACCGCACCGACGTCGAGGATCCGACGGTGCAGCGATTCGCCTCCCGAGAGCTGCTCGGCGGCGGCGGCGCCGAAGTCCACCAACCCGAACCGGCGGGTGAGATCCAGATGCCTAAGCCGGTTTAGGATGACGCCGCTTGAGTGTGTGTCGACCAGCGCGAGCGACCGGCCCGCTTCGCCCCGCACCGACACCACTACGAAGTCAGCGAGGTTCGCGTAAGGCGCGAAGACTTTGCTGCCGCTAAGCCGGCCATCCTTCGCGAGGGTTGGGATGCGGTCGCTGGTTTCGGCAATTGCGACTGTGCCGATCGCTTTGCCCTCCGCGAGCACGCCCAGCCACTTTGCCTTCATTTCTTCCGAGCCTCCACGCACGACCGCTTCGGTAGCGATCGCCGCGGAGAACAGAAACGGTCCGGGCATGGCGGCGTAGCCCTGTTCTTCGAGCAGCACTGCCATGTCGAGCATACCCAATCCGGCTCCGCCAAACTTCTCGGGCACGATCAGGCCGGTCCATCCGAGCTTCGCAATCTCCCGCCACAGTTCTGGCAAGGTACCGTCGTCACTCGCCATCGCCCTGCGCACCGCCGGGGTCGGGCATTCGGCCGCGAGCAGTTCGCGCGCGCTGGTTTTCAGCTGCTGCTGTTCTTCGCTGAGTCCGAAATCCATTTTGCTACCGCGACTTGGGCATCTTGAGGCCGCGTTCGGCGATGATGTTCTTCTGAATGTGTGAGGTTCCACCGCCGATCACGAGACCCAAAGAAAACATCCACTCGTACGGCCAGTAGCCTTTGTCGACCACGCTCGGTTCGTCTCGAGCGAGCATCGAATCGTCGCCCATCGCTTCCATGGCTGCGGTCGCCAGATCGTGGTTCAGTTCGGTGCCGACCAGCTTGTTGATCATGGCTTCGATTCCCGGCTGGCGACCACGAATCTGGTCGGTGAGCTGACGCATCGCATGCAACCGCATCGCCTCGACCCGGATCTGGAGGTCGGCCAGACGCTGGCGAAAGACCGGATCTTCGCTGAGCGGGTGCCCGTTGCGCTGGATCGATTTAGCCAGCGCCCGCAGGCGATTGAAGCGCTGCTCGCTGCCGCTGGCCGAACCGAGCATGTTGCGCTCGTGAAACAGCGTCGCGTTGGCGACGATCCAGCCCTCGTTAAGCTTGCCGACCAGGTTCTTGCGCGGCACGCGAACGTTGTCGAAGAAGACCTCGTTAAAGCCGCGATCACCCGTCATCTGTACGAGCGGGCGCACCGTCAGACCAGGCGAGTGCATGTCTATAAGAATGTAGGAGATGCCCCGGTGTTTGGGGGCTTCGGGGTCGGTGCGCACCAAGCAGAACATCATGTCGGAGTATTGCGCACCGGAGGTCCAGACTTTCTGACCGTTGACGACGAATTCGTCGCCGACAATCTCGGCCCGGGTTCGCAGCGATGCGAGATCCGAACCGGACCCCGGCTCGGAATAGCCCTGGCACCAGATCTCTTCGGCGGTCAGGATCTTCGGCAGGTAGCGTTTTTTCTGCTCCTCAGTTCCCCATGAGATCAGCGTGGGTCCCAGCATGCCGAGGCCGGAACCGCCTATCAAGTAGGGCGCCTTCGCGCGCACCACCTCGTCGTTAACGATCGACTGGCGGACCGGTTCCAGCGCCTGCCCGCCAAATTCCTTCGGCCAGGCCATCGCGACGTATCCGGCCTCGTAGAGTTTGCGTTGCCACTCCTTGGCGCGGGCCAACCAGGCCTTGTCCTCGCGCCCCTCGCGACCGTCGCCGAGTCCGCTCTTGGGTATGTTTTCCTCGAGGAAGCGCCTGACCTTGATCCGGAATTCATCTTCTTCAGGCGTGAAATTCAAATCCATGTGAAACTCCTACGGCACGAGTTCCGTGGCATCCGCGTCAGCATAGTCGAAAAGCGCTCGCGTCGGAAAACCCGCCGCCGAGAACCCTTTGATGGCCTGGATCGGGCTGCTAGAGTTGGAAAACTGGGTGACTCATTTCTTGGCTTACCGAGGCCGCGATTTCTAATGTCGACAACCATCACGAGCGAGTGCATCAACTGCGGTGCGTGCGAGCCCGAGTGCCCGAACACCGCGATTTATGCGGGCGGGGTTGAATGGGAACTCAATGGTCAGAAAAGCCCTGCCATCGCTCAGGACATCTACTACATCGTTCCTTCCAAGTGCACCGAATGCGTTGGCTTTCACGACCACGAAGCGTGCGCGGCGGTGTGCCCGGTCGACTGTTGTGTTCCAGACCCGGCCAACCCCGAGACCCAAGGAGTACTCCTGGCGCGCGCACGCACCCTGCACCCCGAATTGAGCATTCCCGACGACGCGCCTTCGCGATTTCTCAAAGAGGGCGGCGCTGCGCCAGCGGCTGCTCCCACTGCGGAAGCCAACGGCGCTGCGGTCGCGCCCGCACCATCACTGGCTCCCGCCCCGGCAGTCAAAGCCGCACCGCCCGCGCCCACGGCCGCCGCCGCGGATGGGGAATACGATCCGATCGCGTGGGAAGTTCCGGTGGTGTGTAAAGACTGCAACGAGCCATTTACGATTCCATACCGCCATTTCCAGGCGGGAGTGGTTTTCTATTGTCCATCATGCTCCGGTTCCTACGTGCCAAAGAGCACGATGGTGCGGGTGGTTCGCGAGACGTTCGAGAACTTCTACGGACGGCGACGCGCGGAGCGCGAGTCGCTGGAAAAGCGTCAACGGCGCGACCAGAATGCGCTCGAGACCAAGCAAGCCGCGGAGATGGAAGCATTCAAGAAACGTCTTCAGGAGCTGGGTAACGAGCTAAAGCCCGCGGGCAAGATGGTTCGCCCCAAGGGCATCGCCTCCATGTTCAGCTAAGAGCGGACGCGGGCCCGACACTTTCGTTTTGGTGTGGTCGACGCACCGCACCCTCCGCCGAAACAACCGGACAAAGGTGGGGTGGTGCTCAGTTCTCTTCGGTGATTTCGTAGCCGCTGCGGCGAAGATGCGCGTGGATCTCCGCGATGTGGCCGGGACCGCGCGTTTCCAGCTCCAGCACCACGTGCGCCTTGCCGATCGGGACGTCGCGACGAGTGCGATTGTGATCGATCGAGCGCACGTTCGCCCCGGTATTGCCGATCGCGTCCGCAAGCCTGCCCAGCTCTCCTGGCCGGTCGCGCAGATTGATTGCGATCCGATAGAGGCGCCCAACTTTCGTCAGACCGTGCCCGATGACCCGGTCGAGCAAAGTGATATCGATATTGCCTCCGCTTATGACCACTACGATTCGTTGGCCGCGAAGCTCCTCAGCGATCTTGATCGCGCCCGCCAGCGCCGCCGCGCCCGCGCCCTCCGCCAGCAGCTTCATCCGTTCTAGCATCAGGAGCAGCGCCTCACCGATTTCGAAATCATCGACGGTTACCACCCGTTTCACGCGCCCGCGAATCAATTGAAAAGGAATGGCACCAATTTTCCCGGTGGCGAGCCCGTCGGCAATCGTATCGACTGGCTGGCCGACTGATGCGGGCGCATCGGTGGAGAGGCTGGCGCTCAGTTGTGCCGATCCCGCGGCCTCGACCCCGATTACGCGCGTTTCAGGCATCTCCGCCGTGGCCGCAACCGCGATACCTGCCAGCAGCCCGCCGCCTCCGGTCGGCACAAACACCACATCGGGTTTCAGCCTCTCGGCAATTTCGAGCCCGATCGTTCCCTGCCCCGCGATGACGTGCGGGTCGTCGAATGCATCGACAAAGATTGCTCCTGATTCAGTACAGATTCTTTGCGCCACGCGGCGCGCTTCCTGATAGTCGCTGCCTTCCAGCACCAGCGTCGGGCCGTAGCTGCGGGTCGCGAGGATTTTCGCGATCGCGGCCGTGGTCGGCATCACGACGGTGGCTTTGACGCCCGCACGCGAGGCCGCGTAAGCGAGTGCCTGCCCGTGATTGCCGGCTGATGCGGCGATCACACCGCGGCGCTTATCCTCCGGCGAAAGCGCCGCGATGCGATTGTAAGCACCACGAATCTTGAACGAGCCGGTCTTCTGCAAGTTCTCCGGCTTGATGAATACCTCCCCGCCGATCAAGTGGCTGAGAGTTTCGCTTCGGATTAGCGGTGTTGGTTCGGCGATTCCGGAGAGACGCCGGCGCGCAAGTTCCAGGTCATCGAGGGTGACGGTCATGGAGGGTGCTCAAGCTTTGCGCGCATGCGCACCGGGGCTCAGTCGAAAGTCACGCGCGATCCCGAGCGCATCGCCTTCGAACTCGACCGCGCGGCAGTCGCCGCTGGCGTAGTCGAGATCGAGAAGCAGGTTTCGCACCGCGCGGGGCTTGACGCTGCGAATCAGCTTCGCGATCTCGCCGCCGTCACTGGCCGCAATGGCCGCGATCTCGGCGACCTCGAGCTTGCTTTGACGGATGAACTCGCGGGCCCGGTTTTCGGTGGAAAAGGCCAGCACATTTGCCCACGGGGAGCCGGTTTCCTGAAAGACGATCAGCGCGCCGGTGGAATCAAGCAGGAAATGAAGTTCCTTGGGGTCGGTCACGATTCAAGCGCTTTCCACTTTCAGCGCACCCGTGCGGATGGCAGCCGCGCGCTCGCGGACCAGCGCCGGATACGTGTGGTAGTGCTCACCGCCAAGGCGCAGGAACGATTCGACGTCGACGTCTTCGAGCTCCAGTTGGGAAATCGCCTTGTCGGCGTCGTCGCGCGAGGCGGCGCCGCGGATGAGATCATAGATGACGCGCCCTTGCTCCGATTGAAAATCCTCGCGGGGCGGAACCAGTTCGGCAGGGAGCTTGCCGCCGTGATAGTGGTCGAGGATATAGCGCAGGGCCTTGAGTTCGTGGCGCAGAATGTCGATACGTTTGAGGGTTTCACGTGGCATCGACAAGGAGCTTATCGCCGCCTCTCGCAGCGATCCAACCCTCGGGTGCCTCCGACTGCGGCACCGGATTGATTGCGCCAGGTTCTTGGTCCGCTTATGACATTTCCATTCGATGAACGCCGTTTCGGAATTTTGGTTACCACCCAGTGCCAGCGCCGACAGCAAGCGCCTGCTCCTCACGCGCGGGCTGCGCGGATTTGCGGACGGCGCGGTCAGCGTGCTGCTGCCCGGCTATCTGAGCGCGCTCGGGTTCAGCTCCTTCCAGATTGCCGCCATCATCTTCGCAACCTTGACTGGGTCCGCGGCACTGACGCTGTGGATCGGATTCGCGGCAAATCGCATCGGTCGGCGGCACGTGCTGCTGGCTGCGTGTGCGCTGATGTTCGCGACCGGGGCGGGATTTACTCTGGTAACCTCCTTCTGGCCGCTCTTTGTGGTCGCGTTCGTAGGCACCCTTAACCCGTCGGCAGGCGACGTGAGCCTGTTCCTGCCGGTAGAGCAGTCCGCACTGGCGGAGACCGTGAAGACTCGCGATCTGACCGCGATTTTCTCCCGCTATAACGTGGCGGGAGCGTCTGCGGGGGCGCTGGGCGCCCTGGCGAGCGGCCTCCCGGCACTGCTCGCTGGGCGCTTCAATCTTGATCGCGCGGCCACCTTACGCCTGGGCTTCGTCGCATATTCGTTAATCGCGATTGCCGCAGCACTGGTGTATCGCACGCTGACTATTGCGGTGGAAACTTCGCCGCCCGCTCAAGCCGCCGCTCCGCTCGCGAAAGCACGCAGGATAGTTCTCCACCTCTCCGCGCTGTTCAGTCTCGATTCATTCGGTGGCGGCTTTGTCGTGCAGTCGCTCCTGGCGCTGTGGCTGTTCCGTCGATTCAACATGTCGATCGCTGCCGCGGGGTCTTTCTTCTTTGTTGCGGGGCTGCTCGGCGCCGCCTCGCAACTGGCTTCCTCGTGGCTTGCCGCGCGCATCGGAAGGATTAACACGATGGTCTTTACCCACATTCCCGCCAACGTGTTCCTGGTTATCGCGGCGCTCATGCCAAATCTTCACCTCACGCTGCTGTTTCTTCTTTTGCGGTTCGCGCTCTCGTCGATGGACGTGCCCGCGCGGCAGTCGTTCGTGATGGCGGTGGTGCCGCCGGAGGAGCGTGCGGCGGCTGCGAGTGTCACCAACGTGCCCCGCAGTCTTGCTACTGCGCTTGCGCCGCTACCCTCGGGTGCGCTTCTCGACTATTCGACCTTCGGATGGCCGCTGGTGTGCGCCGGACTACTAAAGATCACCTACGACGTGCTGCTGCTCTCGCAATTTCGGGCGATACGACCCACGGATGAGATGGAATGAGTTTTTATGTGGCGCTCTCGTCCGCATGGGATCCTCGGCTCTGTAAAAACCGCGGGATCGAGCACGCGGCTTGGGCTACTCGCCTTTGATCAACCGATGGATCGCGTTGAGATGCTTTTGCGCCTCGCGCTTGCGGCCCAACGCTTCATAGAGCTCGGCGGCATTGCGATGCGCCTCAACGGAGGTGGGGTCGCAATCGAGCGCGCGCAGAAAACTACGAAGCGACGGCTGGTGCTCCTCGCGCTTGCGGTACAGCAGTCCGAGCCGCAGGTGGACCTCGGCGCTGGCGGGAACGATCGCAGCTGCACCGAGCAGATGGCGTAGCGAGCCCTGCAGATCGCCCTCGCGCTCGAGCAAAGTGGAGAGGCGCATGTGCGCCTCGAAATTACCCGGCTCGCGCCCGACCAAATCGCTGTAGATCGTGAGCGCCTTCAGCGGGTCCCGTTCGGCAATGCGCCGCGCCTCTTCGAACCGTTCGCGGACGCGGGCGGGGCCAAAGCTCTCTTCGACCTTTCCGCTTGGGCGCTCGGAGCGAAAATCGAACAGGAGCTGGCCGGTTTCGGCTTCGATCAGTACGCCGTTGTCGCTGACTACTATGCGGCCTTCGTCGTTGACCAATTTGAGCGAGGTAACCGAGCGGCCGGGGTCGACCAGGTCAATCATCCGCCTAAGGCAGCGCTGCAGTGGTTCCAGATGTCGGCGCTCGCGCAGCAGATCCTTCGCCAGCCGCATGACGAGCAGATCGTTGAATGCAAAGCGATACTTGCGCCCGGGCGAAGCAGCGGGATTTATCAGCCGCCGCTTGACCCAATAGCGAATTCTGTCGGGGGAAACCGCGAGAATTCTCGCGGCCGCGCGCGTCGAGAATGTACTACCCCCTTCTACCACCTCGCCCATCTTCCCGGCCACCGCACCGAGTATAGAAACTAGGAGGAGTCACCTCAACGCCATTCGGGTACTTTCTTAACAACGCCCGGTTGGATTCGACAGCCGCTTGAGTTCTGCATCGCGATCGTCGACCTCGCTCCACCGCCACCCTTCGGTTCATCCGGTCGACACTCTCCCCTAGTAGGTCCCCGACGTCAATCGGTGCACCTCGCGCCCACCCTCCCCCGCGATTTCATCACCTCATTGATAAGGGGGCTGGAACCAGGAGGCGCGGTTGCTGGCCGGCGCTACCTCGACCGATACGGGAGTTGGCGGCTCTTTGGTGTTAGGAGCAAACGCTCCTCCCCACAGGTTTACCTGAACCGCGCCATTCGTAACGTTCTGCCAAAACATCCCCGCGGGCGGCGGTCCCGCGGTGTTGGTGCAGGTTCCGGGCAGAGAGGCCGTGAAGGTATCAATCACGGGGACGCGAATACCGTTCTCCGGTTGCCCGGTGCAGGATGCCGCGCTAAGGCCAAGGTTGAGGCCGAAGCTGCCGTTAAAGCCGCTGGTCTTCAACTCCTCCGGCTAACCCAGGTTGACCCCCGAAAAATAGTATTCGTTGCCCTTGTTCTGCAGGGTCCAGGTGTTAACTGCGCCAGTAGTTAAGGTGTACAGCTCGACTCGATCCGCGTTGCACGGTTTTCCGTTGGGATCGCCCTTGATCGGATCGCACAGGTTCTTGGTGTCGAAGAAATACAAGACCTGCATGTTGTAGGTGTTGCCCGCAGATTGACTGGGAGTGCAACTCTGAAAGCCCGGCGTCAAGCAATCGTTGGCGTAGAGTTCGAAGCGGTCCACCGACTGAAGCCCTTGCGTGGGATCGCAGACCGTCGGTCCGTTCGGATCCAGTTTTGTGCAAGAGCTCGCGGGTGCGCCGACCAAGGAACCGCTGAACTAGCCTACCCAGGAGAGTATTCCATCCGGCGGAGCTGGAAACTGCTCATTCTTTTTGCCGCTCCGTGGCGGAATCACCGCCAGCGTGGTGGAAATGAGATCGGGTCCGGTGGGGAACGGGTAGGTGCCGCTAGCGGGAACTAGGCCGGCGCCCGGGGTTTGACTGAGCGAGCAGGGAGCCGCCGGAGTACAAGTGGCATCGTTACGGAAATAGAGGCGATTGGACGGCGCTAAGAGGCCTCCCGGCTTGAAGGTCGAGGAAGTGCTTCCGCCGACAAAGCTGTCCAGGGTGAATGGTGCAAGGGTGAACGGGCCACCGCCCGACCCGCCTATAAAGCTGACGCTGATGGGCGAAGCGGTTGGATTGTAGGCCACGAAGGATTTGGTTCCGCCGGACTTGAAAGCCGCTGCATCTGGAGACGTAACTGAAACGCTGGCGTCGAGCTGACCGAGAACCGAGTAGGTGTAGGCAATGTATTTGGCCTCGGTATTCATGGCCGCAAAGGAAGAACGGATGGGGATTGTTGATCCGTGCGAGTGCTGCGGCGAGCCCGGTTCCAGTCATGTCGCTGCCCGATGCGGGTAACGTTCCCTGCACGCTCGCAGCCACGTCCTGGTAGACGTTGAGGCCGCTGGGCTTGAGCGCGCTCTGGCTCTGATACAATGCATCATCCGTGATGAACTGATTCCAGGTTGCCTGCAGCCAGGACAAGTTGCGTTCGAGATAAGCCAGCGACGGGGCCGCTGGTATCCACTGAATGGTATAGGCCGCGATGGGACTGTCGTCGAAGAAGGTGGTCCGATCGATGTCCTGATTTTGCAGCCGCGAGACGAAAGTATGATGCTGTATGTGCTTGTCGACGCCGCTGCGGTAGGTGACGAAGTCGCGCGGCCAGTTACGTTGTAACAAATTGGTGGTGTAGATTTTATTTCCGTATATGGCGCTTTGGCGGGGCAGGCCGCAGCGGGGTCGGTCTCGGTATCGCTCAGGTCAGCATCCTGGTTGAACCAGTACTGTTCGGTCGCGAGGATTTCCTGTTCGTACAGGTATAGTCCGAGGTCGCGCCATTGCGGGTTCCCGAGTTCCTCTCCAAGCTCGATCATTCCGACTTCGAAGTTGATCGCTTCGCTGCTCGATTCCTGGTTGGTCCCTCCGTATGCGGCACCGGCGGCCCAACTGTGGCCATAGTAGGGATTGAAATTGCGCAGCTGCGGGTACCCGCTCGCGCCGTTGTCGAAAGCGGCGACATCGAGCAGCATCTCTTGAATGATCGGTCCGTAGGTCGCCAGCCACAGCGGGTCGTACCTTCCTATGGTTGCGGCCGCCCTCAGGAAATAGCCGTACTGCAGGTTGTGGTCATTGAGATTTTGGATCGCACCAAACCCGCTCGGATAGCCCACGATCGCGTTGAACTGCGTGTTGAATTCGAGAAGATTCGCGGTGTAGACGTCGAACCACTGTCCGACCTGTTCTTCCAGGCTGTGCAGGATGAAATCGCGCATCTCGGCTGCCGCCTGATCCTTGGTTTCCCCCAATTGCGGATCGAGCACGCCTTTGATTTTCGGGTTGCTGGTCTGAGCCAGCTGATCGGCCACCACCAGCAGTTCGCGCGGGGTGTTGGAAGCGTTGAGGTAGGTATTGGCGCCGACGCCCATATAGCTTCCGGGCTGGCGCGTGAATGATCCTATCTGCTGGTCGTTGGTAGTCGGCTCCTGGATGAAATACCAGGTCTTCAAAGTATCGTAGATGTCTTCGGCGGCGGTCTGGTTGGGGTTATTAGGATTGGTGACTTGGGGATCGTCAATCGCCACGCTGGGCAGCATCGACATGATCCCCCGCGTCTGATTCTGCAGAAACATCGTGTCGCCGACATAGCCCATCACCGGACCCATCACGCTGTTCCAGAGCGGCATCGGTTGCTTGGTGAATATCTGGCTCTGCTGCGCCTTGATTAGCTCCTGGCGATGGTGTGGGAACACCAACTGGAAAGGCTCGGTTTGCGGACACTTACCCGCAAAACCCTGCACTACCTGCGTCGAGATTTGAAGTTCCCCTGTGACGGTGGCGTTATTGGGATCGTATCCGAGCGTTACCGACTGATTATCTACCGTGACACTCGCGGCCGGCGTGGGAAGCAGCAGCTTGGTGTCCACCGTCTTCAGGCACGCGTAGGGCTCCAGAGTCTTCCACGCCATCATCGGCCCGATCTGGCCTTGGGTCGGTGTGGCTTTGGTATTGTGGGGCAGAGCCGTCACAATGAAGGAAGAAGCAGAACTGTTCATGAACACGGCGCTCTGCCCATTGAACCCCGCCACCTTGTTCCATTTGCCCTTGTCTGCCTCGATTGCATAGTAGGATTGCGCGGCAATCGGAGTGCTTCCGGGAGGGTTGTATTGGCCCGCAAAGTAGCTTTCGACTTTGACGATCAGCACGGGACCGGAGTAGTCGATCGAGGTGAAGTCGCCCTGCCCTTGTCCCAATTGGGCCGTCCCACCGACCCAAACCTCAAATGGTGAAGTTTCAGGAGTGCCCTTAGTTCTCTCAAACCATACAAAAGGACTTCCGTTGGCAGCCGTGATGGTCAGTTGATTGGTGTTGGATTTGTCGTGCACCGAAGCGATTACGCCCCAGTCGGAATAGCTCTCCACAAGAATATTGGTCCATGGCGGCGACGTCGGACCGGCGGTCGGGAATTCGTCGGCACGCAGGGGGTGCACACCCTCGAGTCCGACCGTTATCCGAGCCTCATTGGGCGGGCTTGGGTATCCCCAGCTCACCGAATCCAGGTTCGAATTGTAGCCAAGCAATTGCGGCGGTTTCTTTGTGAAATCGAACAGCTGAGTATTCGCGGCGACCTGGAAATTGTTCATGTTCCAGAGTTGGAGACCCGCGGGTGGCGGGAAGTCCTTCGGGAAGAGCTGGACGAAATCCACAAACTGCAATTGAAACGGTTCGGTATAGAGGGTTGCCGTGAACGCGACGGCGTCCGTTGGCGGAATGCACTGATTTGGAGGTAGACGCATGCCGCCGCGTGCACTCACCCAGATATCCAACTGGAAACCGAGCGAGGTCCACCAATCGCTGCTCTGGACTGGCTGCTTGCTGGGATTGGCATAACTGACCACGAAAGGGTCGCCCTCAAAATAAAGAGGATTCGGCCCGAAGCATTGATAAATGGCGCGGCCGTCCGCTTGACCGGGAACGATATAGGGCTGGAAGTTGAATTTGGTAACGTCGAACCCGCCGTCCGGAAGGATAGCCACCGAACCTTGCGCCTTGTTGGCCGGGGGATTGGCCACCACCATCGAGGTCTGGGCTGCGCCAGGATTCGGCCAGCCGGCCATCGGGACCACTGCGGCCATAAGGGCCGCGGTTAGTCGAACCCATGCCCGACCCGCGGAGGCAATCAACCCCGCCAGTCAGATTTTTGTTTTCCCATTATTTGTCAGTCCACCCTTTTGTGACCAATGCCAAAGCGTCGCCGGCACAAAAAATCGCGCAAGACCGCTCGGGCACTTCAGACACCGACAACATTTTGAAGCTTCGAGACTTCAGCTTCTCCGCCTCCGGGAATTCCTATCGTGAGGTTGGCTTTGACGGAGGCGCCCAGAACGAAAATCTAACCTTGGTTACTCGTTCGTTGGTGGCAAATTTTGTAGCAGCTTGCCGTTAACTCCGGATTACTTCAAGACACAATGCGCGGCAGTTGCATCGAACGATTGGTTTCACTGTCGCGGCTCACTTGCCCACTTAGCCGCTCCCGGAGGGGTCGGAACAATGACCTTTACGCGCGCGCTAAGAATAAGCGCCCGCGAGCCAGGTGCGGGCGAGTCTTGCGCGCTCCGATCGAAAATGTAGGCTACTGGTCGATTTCTTTCAGCACGGCGAGCATCTTCACCACCGCGTCGACTGCATTCTTTGCGTTGTCGAGTCGCTCCATCGCCTGCGCGTGGGTCATGCCCGGACCGGTAATCCCCAACCCGACCGGCTTTTCATATTTGACCGCCAAGCGCGCCGCGGTCTGCGCGGTCGCATGCGTGATGAGCTCGTCGTGCAGCGTCTCGCCCCTGATCGCCGCGCCGAGAATAACCACCCCATCGACATCCTTGCGCCGGAGCAGTCCCTTGATGGCCGGACCCATGTCGAATACGCCCGGGACGTGGATTTCTGCGACGAGTTCGGCCTGGTGGCGCTCGAGCTGATGTTTGGCCCGCTCCAGCATCAGCGCGGTGACGTCGAAATTAAACTCGGAAACCACGATCGCGATTCTCATCGCTGCTCCCCCTCCAGCGTGATTGCGTCGCGCACCTCAACTCCCGCGCCGCGCAGGTATCGCTTCAGTTCGGGAATGGGATGCTCGCCGTAGTGGACGATCGAGGCCACGATAGCTGCATCGGCGGCGCCGCGCGTGAACGCGTCGCGCAGGTGCTCCGGGCGGCCCGCGCCGCCCGAGGCAACCACCGGAATCGACACTGATTCGCTGATGCGGCGGGTTATCTCGAGATCGTAGCCGCTTTTGGTGCCGTCGCGATCGATCGAGTTAATCACCAGCTCACCTGCGCCAAGCCGTTCGCCCTGGTGCGCCCACTCGATGGCATCGCGGCCGGTGAACACGCGACCCCCGTCGATCACTACTTCATATCCGGAAGGCACCTGCGTGCGCGCGCCGGTCAGCTTCACCTGCATCGAGAGCACGATACATTGGCTCCCGAACGCGCGAGCTCCCGCCGAGATAATTGCGGGGTCACGTACCGCTCCGGAATCGATGGATACCTTTTCGGCGCCCGCAAGCAGGACCGCCCGCATATCCTCCAGCGTGCGCAAGCCGCCACCAACGCTGAACGGGATGAAAATCTCGCGGGCGACCGCGTCAACCACTTCGAGCATGATCCCGCGCCGCTCATTGGACGCGGTGATATCGTAGAACACCAGCTCGTCGGCACCCTGCTCGTAGTAGTAACGGGCCATCGCCACCGGATCGCCGACGTCAACGTTCTCGAGAAACTTGATACCCTTGGTGACTTTGCCCGCCCGCACGTCGAGGCAGGGAATGATGCGCTTGGCCAGCATCGGCGCGCCGCCCTTAAAGCTTCAGCCGGCAGAAGTTGTCGAGCAGCTTGAGGCCGGCCGCGCCGCTCTTCTCGAGGTGGAACTGCGTGGCAATCACGTTGTTGTGCGCGACCGCCGCTGCGAAAGGCACGCCATACTCGCACTCCGCGATCGCGATCGATGGTTCTGATGGCACCGGGTAATAGGAATTAACGAAGTAACAATGCGCTCCGTCCGGAACGCCCGCGAAGATCGGATGCCCGCGCACCTGGCGAACTCGATTCCAGCCGATTTGCGGGACTTTGAGCGGCCGTCCATCCATCGAATTCGGGTAGCGGCGAACTACACCGGATAGGATGCCAAGGCACGCGGTGGAGTCTTCCTCGCTGCGATCGAACAGCACCTGGATTCCGATACAGATACCCAAAAACGGTTTGCCCGCGGCCGCGACGTCGCGCCGCAAAACCTCGGCCAGTCCCAAGGCGTGCAGGTTTTCCATCGTCGCGCCGGCCGCGCCGACCCCGGGAAGAATAACTCGCTCGGCAGCACGGATCTTATCCGGGTTGTCGGTAATCTCGCAGTCGCGATGCCCGAGATGCTCCAGCGCGCGCTTCACGCTGGTAAGATTCCCGGCCCGGTAGTCGACAATCGCGATCATGGAACGACCGATTCTAGCGGCATTCCAAACCCCACCCAAGCTTTCCTTGGACCGGGCCGACACATCTTCCCCCCCGCTCCCGAAATTGGTTTCGGGTAGGCGTATTTCTTGAGCGCGGGCATCGGGGTTGAGCGTACAACCGCCGAGCGAGGGGAGGTGGGCACACACGCACCGGTCATCGTGCTGATGAGTGAAGCTTAAGGCGGTATTGACGAGCGCGTGTCCTCCAGTTACCTCCCGCTGAAGGAAGCGAGCGAATTCAGGAGCCGGCGCGCAAATCAGAGCTCGGCGCGAATGTCCTGAGTCTCCGAGAGAACCCGCACCTTCACGTGGTGGTCGTTGGAGGCGAGCGACCCCCAGTGCATCGCGAAGTTCTCCAGTTGGACATCGGAGTTGAATCGCTCCGACACCCCCATCACGACTTCCTCGGCGCCAAGTACGTAGGCGATGCGAGCGATGGCGTAAACCTGATCATTCGACATCGCGACTAGCGGCGTAACCGCCCGGCCGTGGTCTTCGCATACCTTGACGACCTTGCTGAATAACCTCTGCTCAGAGTCGGTGAACACTTGCGCTCCTTCACTTGAGGCGAGACCCTTTTCGGTTCGCACGGTCAGTGCGATCAGTTCCGAGGAGTCCCGCTCCGAGAGATAGCGATGAAGGTGAGCGAGGTTGTGCGGATCACGGATCGCGATAATCCGCTTCGCATCATCGTTTAGGTTGAGCCGCGCCGGATGCAGTCCTTCTTCCTCCACCATTTCCAGGTTGAACTTTTCCGGCTCCTCGCCGTAAGCGTGCTCTGCCTGCCCGTTGATCTTCTGAGAAACCTCGAAGATGAGGAACAGAGCGATGGTAAACCCGATTCCCCAGATGGTTGCGACCTGCTTGGTGAAAAGATTGACCATTGCGGTACAGAACAGAATCACGAACGTGAGCGCCAATCCGAGCGGAAAGTCCTCTCCGCCCGGGCGGAACCATTTAAGGTTGAGCGGCATCCGCCACAAGCGCGCATAACTCTTCTTGTAGCGCAACACCAACACTGACAGGGTTTTGAAGACGAAGCTCCAGACCACGCCGAAGGCGTAAGCTTCCCCGAGCGCGTACATGTCGCCGCGCGAAAGCACGATGGTTGCAATCTGCAGAATCGCGACGAGGTTGACGATGCGATAGTTCGTGCCGTAGCGGCGATGCGGATTGCGGAACCAATCGAGCAAGACGCCGTCCTCCGCGACGCGGGTAAGAACTCCGGTCGAGCCGACGATCGCGGTATTGACCGCGCCGGCGAGAATCAGAAACCCCACAAACACGACGAAAGCGCGCAGCGCGGTTCTAAGCCACAGGGGCCCCACCACGTACATCGCCAGACCGCCGATCAGATTGTCGCTGTACTGCGCCATCCGCACGTTGTCCGGAATGATCATCACGGCGAAGAACGAAATCAGCGAGGTCAGCAGCAGCGAGTAAATGAAAATCACGAGTCCGGTGCGGAGCAAATTCTTCAGCTTGGGCGCTTCGATCTCGCGATTGACCTGCGCCAGCGATTCCTCGCCCGACATCGCGAGGATGGAGTGCCCGAACGCGATGAGGACTCCAAACGCACCGATGGCACGCGCCGAAGGCAGATGAACCAGCCAGCCCAGCGAGCTGTCGGGCAATTCAATGTGCAGCGGCGGCATGTGGAACCCACGCGCGTACAGCGTGATTGCGCACCACGCGATCATCAACACTCCCATCACGGTGGTGATCTGCATGATGCGCATCGCCTTGCCACTCGATTCCTCGATGCCCAGGATGTTCTGCCACCAGAAGTACCCGGTGACCAGAATCGCAAATGTCGCCGCTGCAAGGTCGGCCGGCAGCACCACGCCCAGATGCGCCATCTTGAACAGTTCGTTGATCAACCCGACCAGATACTGTCCAGCTGACACGCCGCTGATGGGTCCGGTCAGGATGTAGTCGAACATCAGTGCCGAAACCGAGAGCTTGGCCAGCGTCGAGCCCATCGCTTCCTTCACCACGCGGTACACACCGCCGCGCGTGAACATCGAGCAGGACTCCACGTACACGGCGCGCACCGCATACGAGAAGAGCATCACCGCCAGGATGAAATAGGGAGCCGATTTGCCTACCGCTGCCTCGACGATCCCGCCGATGTAGTAGACGGTCGATGCCATGTCGCACAGCACGATTGCCGATGCCCGCCAGAAAGAAATGAACGCCAGCATCCCGGTGGTAACGACGATGGCGCGGGTGTGTTTTCGACCGATAAGAGCTTCGCCCGTTCCCGCGACCCGATCCGCGGTCGCGAGTTTTCCGATCGCAGCCAAGGTAAGTGAACCTCCCCACGGCTTGGGCGCACTGCTGCCCTGCCTTCTTCATTGAAGTGCAAGTTGCACTCCCGAAAGATCGTCAAGCAAAACGGCTCCATCTGAGTGACGCAATTGCATTCAGCAAAGAGCGGCTAAATCATTTGTATTGCAATTTGCAATGAACGCTCGGGCACGCCTTGATGATTCGTTACCCGCAGGCAATAGAATGCTTCACTGATGGAATCTCGAGTCCGAAGGGATCGAACGGCCATCACCGTTTGGAAGTCGCACTACTAATTCTTGGCGCGCTCGTCCTTGGAGCCCTGGCGGGTTTTGGATTCCGCAGCCGCTCCCGTTTCCGGATCCTTGGCCACCGCAGAGACGAGGACCCCGCCGAGGGTCCCCCGAGGGCGGGCAATGGGGCGCCCTCGGGTGCCGCCGAGCGGCTTGAGCAGCACTACGCGGCCCGGCTGGTGGAGCTCGACCACGAGCGGTCGAAGATCGATGCGATCGTGGAAAGCGTCGAAGACGGGCTCATCGTGCTCGACCAGTCGCGCGCCATCGTGCACATCAACGAGGTGGCTTGCGCGATTCTCGCCCTCGAAGCGCGGCCCGCCACCGAAACCGTGCTTGAATCGTTGGCGAAGCAGAATCCGCACGTCGCGCGCCTGATAGCCGCGCGCCGGGCCAGCAATGAAAGCGCCCCCGCCGAGTTCAAGATCTTTCTGCGCGGACGCGACCACACTTACGTCAGCCGCGAGTTGCCGTGGACGGGGCCCGGCGGCCAGCCGCTCGGAACGATTCTGTTGCTCCAGGATGTAACCTTCATTCGTGACCAGGAGCGCCAGCGGACCAATCTCATCGCGACGCTTTCGCACGAGCTCAAAACTCCACTCACCTCGCTGGCGATGGGTGCGGAACTGATGGAAGAGTCGATGCGAGGTGCGATGACAGATAAACAGTGCGAGCTTCTCGAAACGATTCATGACGATATCGGGCGCATGACCGCCATCGCCGGCAACCTGCTCGATGCTTCCCGGACCACGGTGGCACGAATAGGAGTAGAGCGGCGCGCCATCCAACTCGATCGCATCGTGCGTGATGCGTGCCGTCCGCTGGCGCTCCAGGCAGCGGAAAAGAAAATCCATCTCGAGGTGATCGCCGACGGCGGGCGACCGCTGGCAATCTGGGGCGATCCAATCAAATTGCCGTGGGTGATCAGCAACCTGGTCGGCAATTCGCTGCGCTACACGCCGTCAGGCGGGCGAATTACCATTGAGCTTCGCCGCGAAGGAAAAATCGCGCGTACCGTCGTACAGGACAGCGGCACCGGCATCGCCCCGGAGATGATGCCACGCATCTTCGAGCCATACGCGCAAGCTCCCGACAGCTCGGCTGAAATGGGCTCCGCCGGACTCGGCCTGTATATCGCCAAGGAGATTGTCGAGGCCCACAACGGGCGTATCTTTGCAGAGAGCTCGCCTGGCGAGGGCACTACATTTACTATCGACATTCCCATTCGGGAGGAATTGCTTGGCTAAGATTTTGGTCGTTGACGACGACCGCAACATACGCCGGATGCTCGCAGCCACCCTGGAGGGGGCGGGACACCGCGTTACCGAAGCCGACAGCGCCGAACGCGCCCTGGAACTAGTCGCGCCGGGCGACACCGATGTCGTACTTAGCGATATCCGGATGGCGGGAATGGACGGCTTTGGACTGCTGAAGGCGCTGAAGCACAAAGGCCCCGCGGTGCAGGTCATCATGATGACCGCGTACGGTTCTATCCCGGACGCGGTCGAGGCGATGCGGTTTGGTGCCTACGATTATTTGCCCAAGCCGTTCAGCGCGGAACACATTCGACGGGTGGTGGCCCGTGCGCTCGAGGTCAAGGAACTGCGCGCCGAGAATCGTCGGCTGAAGGCCGAAGTCGAGCTCCTCTCCGAACGGGAGGTTTTTCTTACCGCCAGCGGCGCCAGCCGCAAGCTGGCCGAGACGGCCGCGCAGGTGGCGGTGAGCGACGCCACGATCTTGCTGACCGGAGAGAGCGGCACCGGCAAGAGCATGCTGTCCTCCTACATTCACAGCAAAAGCCCGCGCAAGGACGGACCCTTCGTCCAGGTTACGTGCACAACGTTGAGCGAGCATCTGCTCGAGAGTGAGTTGTTCGGACATGTGCGTGGCGCGTTCACGGGCGCTATCAAGGACAAGCCCGGCCGCCTCGAAGCAGCCGCGGGCGGCACGGTGCTGCTCGATGAAATCGGCGACCTCTCGCCCGTGGTTCAATCGAAACTGTTGTACTTCCTGCAGGAGAAAACCTTCGAGCGAGTCGGCGGCACCGCGACCATCAAGGTGGATGTTCGCATCGTCGCCGCGACCAATCAGAATCTGGAACAGCTGGTCCAGCAGAAGCGCTTTCGCGAAGATCTTTACTACCGCCTTAACGTCATCGAGATACAAGTGCCGGCGCTGCGCGAACGACCCGCGGAAATTCCGCGGCTGGCCGTCCATTTCATCGAGCGGGCGGCGCTGCGCCACAAGAAGAACCCGCTCCCGCTCTCGCCCGAGGCGCAAAAGGCGCTGACTGCATATTCCTGGCCTGGCAACGTCCGCGAACTGAAGAACGTGGTTGAGCGGGCGGTGGTCCTAAGCCGCGGCGACAGCATAGCGTTGAGCGATCTTCCCGATCGCCTGCTGGCAGGTACACGAAGTCTGGATCAGAGTCAGACCCTGGAGGAAATCGAGCGGCGCCATATCGAACTGGTGCTGGAGCAGGCGGTGACGCTCGAGGAAGCCGCCGATATGCTGGGCATCAACGTCGCGACGCTATGGCGCAAGCGGCGCAAATACGGGCTGGAATAAAGTCCTGGCACACGCCTGCACCGGTCTAAACCGCGGGCGCTTACTTCTTGTTGAGCCCAGCTTCCAACTTAGCGTGGCTCGCCACGCAGACGCCCAGACTGGTAAAGGGCGTCGGCCAGTCGTTCTTCACGCAATAGGGCAGAGCGCTGAGTTGCGATGTGTAGCCGCGCCCGCTGAGTTCCTTCTGGATGCAATCGGAATGCTCCTTCGAGCCTCCGCCGACCCCGGCGGCATCGCCTGCGCCCTCAACGATCAAGGCGTTGCGAAGCGCGGCTTGCACGCCCGGGTCTTTGCTCTTGCCCAGAGCCCCCGCCATCGAGCTGGAAGGGCCACAATCCGCAACTCCATCGATAAATGCTTCCTCGAGGCCGGCACTCGTCAGGTCTTTGGCCGAGGCGAGCCGGGCCAGGCTGATAAGCAGTATCCCCGAAAGAATCCCCAATGCCAGGCGCTTCATCGTGTTCTGCCCCCCTTTTTCGGCCTTTCTACCAACCGGGAGCAGCAGCCCCCCGGCGCAGAAGGAGAAGCAATATCTGATTGGGCCCTCCTTGGTCCACCGCCGGTTCCCAACACGCCTGCCCGACGCCTTGACGGGCGGCCGCGGTGATGGAACTGTGCCATCTCTTAAGCGAAAGGATCCATCGCCATGGCTAAAGTCGCGCTCGCCTTCTCTACCCTTCCCGATTCTCCCCCGGCAACGCTGGTCGATTGGGCAAAAACCGCTGAGGATGCCGGGTTTGCCGGGGTATTCATGACCGAGGCAGGCAATGATTCGTTGGCCTGCGCTCTGGCGCTCGGCCTGCAAACCAAGCGCGTCACTCTGGGCACCGCGATCACCAACATCTACTTCCGCCATCCGCTGCTACTCGCTAACGAAGCGGCAGCGGTGCAGGAGTTCACCGGCGGCCGCTTCATCCTTGGACTGGGCACGGGCCATCGTGAAATGAACACGACCCTGAAGATCGACATGGGTGATCCCATGGCCAAAATGCGCGAGGTCGTGGCCGCGATCCGAAAGCCATTGGAGGGTGGAAGCACCGGGCCACGGGTCACGAAAAAGCTGCCAATCTACCTGGCCGGGGTTTCCAAACCAATGGTGAAACTGGCTGGCGAAATCGGCGACGGCGTGATTTTCAACTTCTATCCGCCGCGGCGTGTGAAAGAAGCCATCGGCGAATTGGCGGAGGGTGCGCGCGCGGCCGGCCGCGACCCGCAACAGGTCGAGCCGACGCTCTTTGCGACCGCATTCATTTCGGATGATTTGGAGGCCGCGCGCCGTCCCGCGCGCAAGTTGCTTTCGCGCTACGGTGCGCTGCGCTTCTACGGCAATATGATTGCGCGCGCGGGCTTTGAAAGTGAAATCGCCGGGATTCGCGCCGCCGGACGTGATGCCGAGGCGGCGATGCGGGCCGTCAGCGAGAACATGATCGATTCCACCCTGCTGGTAGGACCCGAGTCGCGCGTCCGCGAGCGGCTTAAGGAGCTGGTCGCGCCCGGAGTTGGCACCGTGATCGTGTTCACCAATCCGGTAAATGAAGACCGCAACAGGGCGGTCCGACGAACCATCACGGCACTGACGAATTTCTAGTCTTTCCGCTTGAGCGCCCATTCTCCGCAGGCGTGCGGGTGGCGCGAGGAGATGGGCGGCGTCCTGCACGCGGTCGGCGGGCTTTGCGGCTGCCGAATCTCGTACGCGGCGCTTGTTACTTTTTGGCCCTCTCTAGATAGAGAGACGGCCCTAAAACAGATTTCTGTGCGAGCAAACCTTGGGGTAGAGAATCGCCGAGGAGGCGGACAGGAGAACCGAGTTACTTCTCGCTCAACGTGCGCATCGCCCGGCGGCTTGCGCTGCTGCGCGCCCAGCGCGGATGGTCGCTGGACGCGTTGGCCGCGCGGACCGGAATCAGTCGCGCCAGCTTGTCGCGACTGGAACCTGGCGAACTGAGCCCTACCGCTTCGATGCTGGGCGCTCTGTGCACCCAGTATGGATGGACACTCGCGCGATTGATGGCCGACGCCGAGAGCGGTCCACCGTCCGTGGTCCGGAGGCCAGGACAGGTCACCTGGAAGGACCCTGCAAGCGGCTATCTGCGGACGGCCGTCGTAGCTGAGTCTCGCCAGGCGCTTGCGCGAGACTCCGCCAAAAGCTCGCGCGGTCGGATACTGCTGCAGGATTGCGGTCGCGAGTTCGGTGTTAAGGTCCTTGAGCGGCATCATCTCGCCGCCTCACCCAAATCTCAGGGGAGAGCTGGTGGAAGTATCGCTGCCGGCCGGCGCGTCGGTCTCTTACGATGCTTCACCGGTGCCCGGCCTGGAGCATCACCTTTGGATGCTCGAAGGGAGTGTCGCTATCGAAATAGAGGGAACCTCCTTTCGGGTCGAGAAAGGCGACTGCGTACGTTATGTGCTCTGCGGCTCTTCCCGCTTCGAATGCCGGAGCAAGCGGTCGGCCCGGTACCTGGTAGCCCTGGTGCATCCGTGACGGCAACCCGATGAACAGGATCGATGAGATTCGCGAGCGCTGGCGTCCGAACTCGTCGAACCCTGGCTAAGGACATCAAGATGCTTGCCGAGGTTCTGCACGAGTGCGTTCACGCCGGTGCCAGCGTCAGCTTTGTGCTTCCTTTCTCAATTGATGATGCGAGTGCATTCTGGCAGAACCAGGTTCTCTCCGCGGTGCGCACCGGACTCTGCTGCGTCCTGGTCGCTCGCAGCGCGCAGCGCATAGTGGGCACCGTACAACTCGATCTCGACACACCGCACAATCAGAGCCATCGGGCCGAAGTCCGCAAGCTGCTCGTGCATCCGCAAGTGCGCCGCCGCGGGATAGCGAGAAGGCTCATGAACGAGCTCGAGGGTTACGCACGCGCGGCAGGGCGCAGCCTGATGACGCTCGATACGACCACCGGCGGTTTTGCTGAGCCGCTGTACCTGTCAATCGGTTATGTGCGGGCTGGTGTAATTCCGCGCTATTCGCGCCGCGCGAATTCGCCGGAACTGGACGGCACCACGCTGATGTATAAGGAGCTTGGCACCGTGAGGTAATCAGCCCACGGACTGCAGCTTGCCGAGAAACATCACTATGCGATTGTAATTCACTCCGAGGTCGCCGACTCCGTCGCGCGATTTGGATCGCATCTCTACCAGACTCCCGCCGTTCGGCCCGGGCCGCACCTGGATTACGAAGTCGTCCTGGAAATGGAACAGCTGGCTGGTAGAGACCCCCTCCAGCGTTTTGGTCTTCGGGTCTACATAGGTGATCTGCCAATCCGGCATGCTCGCGACCAGGGTTTTCACGCGATCGAACACAGCCGCGGGGTCGCCCGTGACACTGCCCGGGGCAAGCGGAGGATATCCCTTCTGTTGGGCGGCCATGTATTTGTCGCGGTTATATTTCATGTCGCGACCCTGATTGGCCGCGAGTTCCGCCGCGTGGACGTATTCCGGCGGATTGGCGAAGTCGGTCGTAATGTCATTGATGGCCGGATACTTGGAGTGAGCAGTAAGCACCGCGAAGACCGGGAGCGCCACCGCCAGGCTAAGCAAAGTGCCGATTAGCGCTCGTGGCCGCGCTACGCGGCGCGGCCCGGTCCTGGTCATCAGCAGCCCGATGATGCCCAGAACAAAACCGAGCAGGCTCAGCAGAAAGCCGAAGATGAACAGCTGAAAGC
Organism: Candidatus Binataceae bacterium; assembly: GCA_036495685.1. Lineage (NCBI taxonomy): Bacteria > Candidatus Binatota > Binatia (SeqCode) > Binatales (SeqCode) > Binataceae (SeqCode) > Binataceae bacterium (SeqCode). Next base: position 39,705 of record DASXMJ010000212.1, read on the forward strand.
CAAAAAACGCCGGGGTCAGATAAAAGTGCGCTGCGATTACTCCCACCGCCACCAGTGTGACGGCGAGCATGCCGTCAAAGAAAGCCAGCCATGCCGCGATCATTTCCAACCCCCTCTCAGGGACTCATTTCTTCATTCCGCGCACGACAAACTGCGGTAGTACGAACAGAAAGGTTCTGGCGCCAATCGCGGCCTCGACCATCTTAAGCCAGCGCGCCGTCTCGTCGGCGCCAACCAGTCCCGAATCGCGTGCATAGCGCGCCAGGCTCGCCGTTAGCATGGGCAGCGATCGCCCCACCACGTCGGCGCCCGCCAGGACCTCGGTCTTCACCTCGGCCAGACCCACCGCGCCGAAGATTCCGCGCAAGCGTCGTCCGATCCTGGGCTCCTTGATCGCTATCGATTTGGCGGCGGTCAGCACCCGATCGCTCAGTTCGCGCCCTTCCTCGCCGATGTCGAGCGCCATCATGTCCCAATCGCTGTCGGTCGCAACTACCGTTGCGCCGGACGCGGCGACGCGGGCCATTTCCGCGACAGTATCGACCGCGGAATCCACATACTCAAGCACGTTTTTGCAGAAGACCCGGTCAAAGGATGCGTCGGGAAATGGCAACGGGGGAAAGCCCGCGTGAACAAATTCGATGGTCACGGCGTGCTCGCGCGCGCGTGCCTTCGATCGCGCGATGAATTCCGCGTTGATGTCAACTCCAGTTACTTTTCCGCCGGGGCTGACCCGGCGGGCGAGCTCGAAAGTGGTGTGGCCCGGTCCGGAACCGACGTCCAGCACTCGCTGGCCGGGCCGCAATTCGAGGGGGCGGATCAACGGGTCCATCGCGGGATGGAAGGCGAGAATCTGGTCGTAGGCCGCGTGTCGCTCGGGTTCGATCTCTATCCAGTGCTGCTTGTAGTAGGCCTCGGTCATGAAAATACCCCGCAGACGGTTAGCGCAGATGGACCGATATTAAAAGGACCGTGTCTCTGAGGGTGGCGTCGGCAACAAGAAAATTGAATGAAGATCATCGCTACTATAAGGTGAAAGTTCACCCGGTCGCGATCCTGGCTCTCCAATGCCTGCCGATGCAAACCGCATAAAACTGCTCAAGGAGTTGCTCGCCGAACGCATCCTGGTGCTCGACGGTGCGTTCGGCACCTTCATCTTGGGCCATTCTCTCTCGGCCGCCGACTACGGCGGCGCGAGCCTGGAGGGATGCAACGAGAACGTCGTTCGCACCCGCCCCGATTTGATCAGGGAAATGCACGCCGGGTTTCTGGAGGCGGGAGCCGATCTGATCGAGACCGCCAGCTTCGGCTCGACGCGGGTCGTACTCGCCGAGTATGGCCTGGAGGCACACACGCTGGAGCTGAACCGGATGGCCGCGACCATCGCGCGCGAGGAAGCGGAGCGCTATAGCACGCGAGCCAAGCCCCGCTTTGTGGTGGGCTCGATGGGCCCCACCACCAAAAGCATCTCGGTCACCGGCGGGATAAGCTTCGACGCGCTGGCCGAAGCCTACCGCGAGCAGGCACTGGGGCTCATCGAAGGTGGGGTGGACGTTCTGCTCATCGAGACCGTGCAGGACACGCTCAATTGCAAGGCTGCGCTCATCGGCATCGACCGCGCGATAGAGGAATCGGGCCGCGCGCCTGCGCTGGCCGTGTCTGGAACCATCGAGACGATGGGTACACTGCTGGCCGGTCAGGATGTTGAGGCGTTCTACACCTCGCTGGCGCATCGTGACCTGCTCTGGATGGGGCTCAACTGCGCAACCGGCCCCGACTTCATGACCGACCATCTGCGCACCTTGGCGGGACTTGCGCGGTTTAATGTCGCCTGCGTGCCGAACGCCGGCCTGCCCGACGAAGAAGGACGCTACAACGAAACCGCCGAGATGCTGGCGGAAAAGATTGGACGGTTCGCGCGCAACGGGTGGCTCAACCTGACCGGCGGATGCTGTGGGACCACCGCGGACCATATCCGGCTACTCGTCCGGGCGGTCGCGGGCGTCAAACCCCGCACCCCGTCCAGCGTGAAGCGCTCCGCGATCTCGGGCATCGAGACGGTGCTCATCAACGACGAAACCCGCCCGGTCATCGTGGGCGAGCGCACCAACGTGCTCGGCAGCCGCAAGTTCAAGCGCCTCATCGCCGAGGGCAAATTCGAGGAAGCGTCCGAGATCGGACGGGCCCAAGTGCGCCGCGGCGCGCAGGTGATCGACGTCAATCTGCAGGATCCCGACCGCGACGAGCTGGCGGACGTCACCCGCTTCCTGGAAATCGAAGTAAAGAAGATCAAGTCCCCACTGATGATCGATTCGACCGATCATCGGGTAGTCGAAGAGGCACTCAAACGCATCCAAGGTAAGTCGATCATCAACTCGATCAACCTGGAAGATGGCGAAGATTCGGAGCGCTTCCAGTCGGTGGTCAGCCAGGCCAAGCGCTACGGCGCCGCGCTCATCGTCATGTGCATCGATGAAGACAAGCAGCAAGCCCAGGCCATCACCCGCCAGCGCAAACTTGCCATCGCCGAGCGCTCCTATCAGCTGCTGACCGAGAAATACCGCATCGAGCCGGAGGACATCATCTTCGACCCGCTGGTCTTCCCGGTCGGAACCGGCGACCGGAACTACATCGGGGCCGGAGTCGAGACCATCGAAGGCATCCGGCTCATCAAGCGCAAGCTGCCCCGGGCCAAGGCAAGCCTGGGCATCTCCAACGTATCATTCGGATTGCCGGACTCCGGCCGCGAGGTGCTGAACTCGGTGATGCTCTATCACTGCGTGCAGGCCGGACTCGACCTCGCGATCGTGAACGCGGAAAAGCTCGAGCGTTATCCGTCCATCCCTGAAGAAGAACGACGTCTGGCCGAGGATCTGATCTGGTGGCGCGGCGCCGATCCGATCGCCGCTTTTGCGGCGCATTTCCGGGCCAAGAAAGGCCGGGTCGTAGAAGACACCCGCAAAGATCTTCCGCTCCTGGAGCGGCTGCCGCGCTACATACTCGAGGGATCCAAGGATGGTCTGATCGAGGACCTCGAGGAAGCGCTCCAATCCCTGGGAGCGCTCGAGATCATCAACGGCCCGCTCATGAAGGGCATGGATGAGGTGGGCCGGCTCTTCAACGCCAACCAGATGATCGTGGCGGAGGTGCTGCAATCGGCCGAGGCGATGAAGGCCGCGGTCGCGCATCTCGAGCCGCACATGGAAAAGACCGACTCGGCCGACAAGGGGAAGATCATTCTGGCCACGGTCAAGGGCGACGTTCACGACATCGGCAAGAACCTGGTCGAGATCATCCTATCCAACAATGGCTACCGGGTTGTGAATCTCGGCATCAAGGTTCCGCCCGAGGAACTGATCAAGGCGTTTCGGCAGCATGAGCCCGATGTCATCGGTCTCTCGGGGCTGCTGGTCAAGTCGGCGCAGATGATGGTCGTAACCGCACAGGATCTGAAAACCGCCGGCGTCGATTGCCCGATCCTGGTCGGCGGCGCCGCATTGTCCAATCGCTTCACGCGCATGAAGATCGCACCAGAGTACGGGGGCATGGTCGCTTACGCCAACGACGCGATGGCCGGTTTGGACCTCGCCAATCGCGTCATGGACCCGGAGCGGCGCGCAACCCTCCAACGCGCCCTCGGCGAGGAAACGCGCCGCCTCCTGGCGAATGTTCCAAAAGCGGCCGATATAGCTTCCGTCGCCACCCCGCCAGGTTCCGCGGTACGCCGGGACGTGGCGATTCCGACGCCGCCTGATCTGAAGACCCACGTGCTGAGGGGTTATGACCTCGGGGAGATTTTCGGCTTCATCAATCCCGCGATGCTGTATTCCAAGCATCTCGGCCTGCGCAATGCCGATCAGGCGCTGCGCGCGGGCGAAGCCAAAGCCCTGGAACTGAAAACCGTGATCGAACAGGTCCAGGACATTGTCTTCGCTCGCGGCGACATCGCTGCCAACGCCGTGTTCCGCTTCTTTCGCGCCCAATCCGACGGGGATCGCACGCTGCAGGTTTACGGGCCGGAGGGCAAGAACGTCATCGCGAGTTTCCGCTTCGGCCGTCAAAGCGAACCACCGAACTTGTGCCTGGCCGACTACGTCGCTGCGCAGGACTCGGGCCGCGTCGATTACCTGTGCATGTTCGTCGTAACCATCACCGGGTCGGTTAGGACGCTGGCCGAGGAATGGAAGCGCAAGGGTGACTATCTGCGCTCGCATATTCTGCAGGCGCTGGCAGTCGAGGGTGCGGAAGGCTTCGCAGAGTTGTTGCACCAACGGGTGCGCGCGATGTGGGGAATCGGCGACCCCCCGGACCTGACCTTGAAAGACCTGATTCAGGCACGCTACCGCGGCAAGCGTTACTCGTTCGGGTATCCGGCCTGTCCGCGCCTGGAGGACCAGACCGCGCTGTTCTCCTTACTGGAGGTCGAGCGCCACGCTATCGGGGTCCAACTGACGGAAGGTTACATGATGGATCCCGAAAGCTCAGTCAGCGCATTTGTCCTGCACCATCCGGAATGCAAATACTTCAGCCTGTCACAGAGCGACGTCGAGCGCCTAGAAGCCCAATTCCCCCAGCCGTAACCAAAGTTTAACGCCGGTACGCGGGCGGACCTAAAAAATTATTGCAGTTGGCCGACGTGCCAGCCCACGTTGCGCCTCGGATCAAAGGGAGTCCCCGCGCTACTGGCCCTTGCTGCGCAGCTCGCTTTGCGCCAGTTCAAGGTCGGACTCGACCATCATCGTGACCAGCGCGTCGAAGTTCACCTGCGGACGCCACCCGAGCACCTTGCGCGCCTTGCTCGCATCGCCGATCAAACGCTCGACCTCGGCAGGACGGAAGAAGCGCTTGTCAATCTCGACGTATTTACTCCATTCCAGTTTCAGTTGGTCAAACGCTCGTTCGAGAAATTCCTGCACCGAATGCTCTTCGCCCGTGGCGATAACGTAGTCGTCCGGCTGATCCTGCTGCAGCATCATCCACATCGCCTCGACGTAGTCGCCGGCGTAGCCCCAGTCGCGGCGCGCATCAAGATTACCGAGCGCCAGTTTGTCCTGGAGGCCGAGCTTGATGCGGGTGACACTTCGCGTGATCTTACGGGTAACGAAATTCTCGCCCCGCCGCGGTGACTCGTGGTTAAAAAGAATGCCGTTGCAGGCGAACAACCCGTAGGCCTCGCGATGGTTTCGGGTCTGCATGTGCCCGTAAACCTTCGCGCATGCATAGGGGCTGCGGGGATGAAACGGGGTGCTTTCGCGCTGTGGTGTTTCCGTGACCTTGCCGAACATCTCGGAGGACCCCGCCTGGTAGAAGCGGGTGACGCGATTGCGGCGGGTATCGTGGTCGCGAAGCGCCTCCAGCAGGCGCAAGGTGCCGAGCCCGACTACATCCGCCGTGTATTCCGGTTGGTCGAACGAGATGCGGACGTGCGACTGCGCGGCCAGGTTGTAAACCTCGTCCGGGCGAACCTGCTCGATGATCCGGCGGATGCCAGTACCATCGCCGAGGTCGCCGTAGTGAAGTTGAAGCCCCTGCGCGCCGGTCCCATACCCGGAGCGCAGATGATCGATGCGACCGGTCGCGAAGCTGGAAGTGCGCCGGACCATGCCGTGCACTTCGTAGCCTTTCTTCAGCAATAACTCGGCGAGATACGATCCGTCCTGGCCGGTGACTCCGGTGATAAGTGCGATTTTTGCCATGCCGGTTAAGCGCGGAGCGCCGTGGATTCTGCTTCCGCTTTAATCTCCTTTGACCAGGCGATGAGAGTCAGTCTCGAAGTGCTGAGTGGAAAACTCGAGCAGCTCCGAGTCTTCCAGCGCTTCCATCTGATGCACCATTCCCACCGGCACATCCATGCAGTCCCCTGGACCCAGAATAAATTCCTCCAGGGTCTCCGCCGTGGCTGATTCCTTCACCCGCACTTTGAGCTTACCCGTGCGCAGATAGAAGGTTTCGGTCTTGAGCTTGTGGTAGTGCAGCGAGCAGCGTTTGCCCTGCCTGATTTCGAGAATCTTGCCGCAGTAGCGATCGTTATTCGCGATCCATACTTCGCGACCCCAGCCTTTAGGCTCAATGTGTACCGGTTTACGTATGCGGCTCATCACAGGTCCGGGAATCAGAAGATTACACCGATTGGGCGGGGCACGAAATCAGCGACGCGGCGCGAAGCGACTGTCAGGGATATTTCGCGACCGCCGATGCGGGCAGAAGCACCCTGAGTCCGCCGGCCTCGATAGCGCTGAGCAGAATCGCCACCCGCTCCGCCCCCGAGAGATAGCGCTCGAAGATCGCTTCAAACCCGCGGAACGGTCCTTCCACCACTAACACCCGGTCCCCGTTGCCGAGCGGCTTTTCCGGGATTTCGACCACATCGTCGACGCCGCGCCGACGGATTTCAGTCACGATCGTGGTAGGCACCGCCAGAGGGTCGCTGCCTGCGGAGACGATACCCCGCACCCCGGGCATATACTTGACTTCGAAGTAACTGCGCTGAAGATCGAAGCGCGCAAACACGTAGCAAGGGAACAACGGCCCCACCGACATCGCCATCCGGCCCCAGCGCGGGGCCTTCCCCCGCAGCAGCGGCAGGAACACTTCCGGCACCGTAGTCTGGAGCTGGTCTTTTACCCATCGCTCCTTGCCGGTTTTGGTACGAATCAGATACCAGGCGGTGCCGTCATTTAATTCCATAACCTGCTCTGAGACTGACTTGGCAGATACGCTTTGCTTCCGGGACCCGAAATAAAAAGGCGGCTGTAGCATACGCCACAGCCGCCTTAGCAGTCCAGACGAGGTTAGATTTCGTAGGTCATGGTGAACTCAAGCTCGTTGGTGCGCTGCTGCGCGCTGTACAGGAACGGATCGGTGTAACGCCCGCTCTTCCCGATCGCCATGAACGCGTTCACTCCGAACAGAACGCTGCGCGAATAGCGGTAGGTGTTGGTTGACGACAGGGCGCCCACCGCGTCGTCGATATCCCACGTCCACACGTTAGTGGTAACCAACTGGCCGTTGAGTATCCAGTCGACTGCCGACACGAAGAAGAAGTTGCTGTCCTCGCGCACCTTGCCGATGGTGTTGGCGATACTGGGGACAGCATCGGTGGGACGGTCAGGAAACCAGGTATTGACGTACTGCGCCGTGAAAAAGGTGTGCTGCTTGGACAGCCACGGAATGTAGGTCGGACGGTCGCCGGCAAGGATGAACCGCGCATTCTCCGCCCACTCGGCATGGGTCCCACCCGTTACCTGATTAGTTACCGAGTTCACGCCAAAGTTGGGCGTGTACAGGCTGTCATACCGGTAAACGATATCGGTCCACTCCTTGTCGTAATAGGTACCGGTCAACCCGAAGAATGAATTACGGCGGTAGCGGGTAACGAGCGGCGCCCAGATTGTGCCAAATACAGGAACACCCGGAGCCGGGTTGACTCTGTGGAACGACCTCCCTCCTGGAATACCATAGAAGAATTGCCCGGGTAGTGTAGCTGCACCCCCTACGAAGCCGAAGGGCCCACCAAACTGCGCGAAGTTCTGGGTGACAGGGCAATTCCGCCACTCATAGAGATAGATGAAGCTGGCCTGAAGTCCATTACCGATCGGCAGCAGGCTCGATGCGCGCGCGCCAAACTCACTATTCTCAAGCGAGTTGGAAGGGTCGTTATGGGGGCCCGTAACATTGAATACGCCGAAGCCCTGACTGACGTTGATTAACGGTTTCGCAGCTGTCTGAAGGAAGCTGCGGATCTGGATCGGTTGGCCTTGAAAATTAATACCATTGTTGTTGAAGCGCGCCGGCACGTCCCCAACTGCGCCTGATCCATTACCCGGCCCCCTCGCCGCCGGGACAGCCCACGGGTTGCGTGCGTCGTGGACCGTCCACCCAAGGTCGACGGTGTTGCCCTGGAAGTCGCCCGGTATCCAGAACGCCTCGAGTTCGTTGTTGGCCGTCTTTTCGAAGTCAGGCAGGATGTAGTTGAACTTCACCATCCGCACGTTCTTGCGCAAGTCTTCCGCGGCCTCGAACGGGATGAACCCGTGGAAGGTCGCGTCGACCGGGTTGGTCACTTCGGTACCGGAGAGCGCATCCGCTTCCGACCAGATGACCTGCTGCTTGCCGACGCGCATCGAGAAGTTGTCGGTGAAGTTCAGCTGCCCGTAGTACTCGTGCAGGTCGTTGCGCAAATACTGCTGCTGCAACTGGGATTGCGTGTAGGTAAACCAATTGTTGTTGGTAATGGCTCGGCCGCGATCCTTCAAGGTTCCGACCGTGTCGTACCAGGGACGGTAGAACGCGAAGAAGTCGGCGTCTTTCAGGATCAGTGTGTCGAAACGTCCCATGAACTTGTAGTTCTTGACCACGTGGTAGTCGGGCCGGATGTCGCCCAAAAACCGCATCTCGTCGAGGTCCCAGTGATTGAAGTCCCAGGTCCCGCCTGTCTTAGAGGAGGCGAGTCCCACATTCGCGACCGTCGTGGTCGGGGTCGGATGGGTGAAGGTGGTAGGGGTTCCGTTGTTCGCGCTGCTGCCCTGACCCCAGCGTCCCTCCGTGCGGGATTCGAAGAACCCAAATACCGAGAAGTCACCCTGCGTGATGGTCGCTCGCGCCGCCGTCGACCACAGTGTGGCGACCGATGCCACCACGGCCACTAGCATGCTCCACCGCATGCTTCGACCACTTGCCGATTTCCCGTTCAGCATAGACACCCCCAAGCCAGTTGGAGCCCTCGTGGTTGGTCAAACCCTATCCCCACTAGCGAGGCCCGAACGACACTTTTCCGGTCCGCTCGCTAGCAAACTACGAACGCGGGTTAACTAACACCCGCCGTTCACCAATGTCAAGCAGGGCGCCACGCTAAAGTAAGACTTCCCAAACATGACCGTAACTTCAGCGACCAAGTGTTCCGCGAAATTAACCAGGAGGCATTTTTTCCGCCAGGCCTCGATCCCGAGGCTGTCGGCGATCTCCGTCTGGCGCCGGGGTGGCCAGCCGTCCGCATTAATTTGCGGGTCGCCTCAACCTGGTGAGAACTGGTCTGCTCTCGACTAATCGCGGAGATAAGTAATTGCTATCTGCTAGGGTCCATCGGCAAATTACGCAGGCGTTACGGCCTGCTTGAAT
>DASXMJ010000213.1 GCA_036495685.1 Candidatus Binataceae bacterium
AAAAACGCGGCCTTTAGAGGTTTCTCAAGCGCTCGAACGGTGATGGGGCAGGGCCTTCGACCAGGGTTAGATTGTGAACCGAGTTCACCAGTGAAACGTGGGTCAGTGCTTGCGGAAAATTGCCGAGCATCCGGCTAGATACAGGATCGTACTCCTCTGAGAACAGTCCGACGTCATTGGAAAGCAAGGTGAGTCGCTCAAATAGTTCTTCTGCTTCGTCAAGACGTCCTGCCATAACTAGATTGTCTACCAGTAAAAACGAACAGGGCAGGAACAATCCTTCCCCCGGCGGCAATCCATCCACATTTGACTCGCTGCGGTAGCGCATCACCAACCCGCCGGAAACCAATTCCCGCCCGATAGCGTCGACGGTCCCTATCACTCGCGGATCGGTGGACGGCAAAAAGCCGACGAGAGGAATCATCAGCAATGCCGCATCGAGGGCGTCAGCCCCGTAGTACTGGACAAACGCGTTCCGCCGCCGATCGAAACCCTTCTCGCAGACGTCGCGATGGATCCGGTCGCGTAGAGTGCGCCAACGTTCCGCCGGCCCAGAGTAGTAGCCCTCATCGACCAATTTCGCCGCTCGATCGAATGCGACCCAGGCCATGACCTTGGAATGCGTGAAATGTCTCCGTCCTCCGCGGACTTCCCATATTCCCTCGTCGGGCTTATTCCAAACCTTCTCCAGGTGAGCCATCAGAGCCGTCAGCAGATTCCATGTTTCGAGCGAGGCGCCGGCCCCCGTGCGGTGGCCGAGGTAAAACGCACCCATTACTTCGCCAGAGACGTCAAGTTGAAATTGTTCATGAGCGGCATTTCCAATGCGCACGGGCTTGCTTCCTTCATACCCCGGCAGCCACGGAAGCTCTCCCTCAGGAAGCCGACGCTCGCCGGCGAGGCCATACAGAATCTGCAAGTCGTCGGGGTCTCCGGCGACAGTGCGCATAGCCCATTCGCGCCAAGCAAACGCTTCCTCCGTGTAGCCCGCCAGCAATAATGCGTACAGAGTGAGGGTGGCGTCGCGCAACCAGCAAAAGCGGTAGTCCCAGTTGCGCGGTCCGCCGATCCATTCCGGCAACGAAGTTGTCGGAGCGGCGACGATACCCCCAGTGGGACCATATGTGAGTGCCTTGAGTGTGATCAGCGAGCGTAGCGCCAGGTCGCGCCATCGTCCTGTGATCGTGCAGCGCGATGACCACTCTTGCCACCACGCTTCGGTGTCAGCGAGCGTCTGCATTGGATCTCCGACGGGAGGTTCTTGTTCGTGAGATGGGTACCAGATCAGTGTAAAGGGAACGCTCTCCCCCTCGGTGACGGTGAATTCCGCGATTGTCCGTGAGGCCTCGTCGCGCATTGGGACCGATGTTACGAGCTCGAGCGCGTCGGGACCAGCGATGGCGCGAAGTCCGTAACCCCGGTGCGTTATCCAGGGCGCGATGTGCCCATAATCGAAGCGAACGGCTAGATCCATTCGCATCGGCACTGAACCTCTGACACCACGAACGATTCGCACGACAGTGACCGGTTGACGTTGATGTGCGAGCGGCATGAAATCGATGAGCACCGCGGCTCCGCTGTCGGTAACGAATTCGTTTTCCAGAACAAGTGTCGGACCCCGATACCGACGATGGCTAGTCCGGATCCGGTTGCTAGGGCCGATAAGCCACCGTCCGTTCGCAGGAGTTCCAAGAAGCGCAGCGAAGCAGGCGCCGGAATCGAATCGAGGCATGCACAGCCAGTCGATTGAACCAGTGTTTCCTACCAGCGCGGCAGTGCGGGTATTTCCAATCAGTGCATAATCTTCGATTTTCAGGCTCATGTCATTCTAATGAAAGCAGGTAAATTTGAAGGCAAAAAGCGAATTGTAGTCGTTGGAATCAACGCCACGCTCCTTCTGGAATCGACGCCGGGATTTTCTCGGAACACCCACTGCCCGCCCATGCTTGTTCAGAAAGTCGCTCGTAGTCGATGTTGTGGCTGATCGGTCACGAGGCTCTGTGAAGCGGATTTGCCTACATGCGTCCGGCACGGCGCTCGGGTTTGAGCACCCTTTAATTTCCTCTGGGCATCCGCGCGCTAGCTATCGTTGATCGGCTCTGTAACAAAGTCGAGGAAAAAGGGACTCTTGATATCCTGCATCGCCGTGGCTGGTACCCTTACGTCGCCTCAACCGCCCGGCTTATGACGAATGACAGCACGAACATGATGATCCGCCGGTGTGCGCCCGCATTCGGTCAGAGGACGAACTCCGGCGCCGAAGTGCATAACAGATATCCGCCCAGCGCCTTGGCCAACGGATCCGGAGACAGGTACGCATGCGCCATTGCCGCCTGGATGTCTTGAAAGCGCTGTTGGAGCGGGTGGTCCATGAACACCGCACGCACAGTCGACGCGCGGAACAGATCACGGATCGTGCCTGCGACCAATTCACATCCGCGGTTCATGTTCCAGCGCACCTGCGCCTTCAGCCGCATCGGAACCACCGCGCTCGCCTCCGCCATCTGCCACAATTCCGCTATGTCGGCCTCCAGTCGCGTGACTGTCACGTCGATATTCCAGATTGCCTCGGCGAGCCGCCGCTGCATAAGAGCATCGTCGGCCGCCCTTCCCCCCAGGCTCAACTTGCGGTCCCGCGTCTGAGAAATCCAAGTATCAACGAACCCGCGCGCCGCACCCAGCACCGAAGCAACCAGTGCCGTGTTAAAAACGACAGACCAAGGCAACCGATAAAGTGGCCCGCCGTTACGCTCCTGCCCTGGCAACGGCGCGTTCGTAGCGTAATCGATGTGCGACTGAGATCGGTACTCGGGCACGAAAGCGTTTTCGACGATGATATCCTTGCTGCCAGTGCCCTGGAGTCCAGCGACATGCCAGTTGTCATCGATTCGGTATTGATCGCCCAGCAACAGAAAGGACCTGAAGTCGGGCACCGGCTTGCCCATTACGTCGCGGGCCCCGCAAATCGCCCCCAGCATCACGCCGCGGCAGTGATCGCATCCCGACGAGAACGACCATCGGCCGCACAATTTGTACCCGCCCGCGACCTTCTCTGCCTTGCCGGTCGGATTGTATGACGACGAATGCATCGTCTCCGGGTCTTCGCCCCACATCTCGTGTTGCGCTTTCTCGTCGAACAGAGCGAGTTGCCAGGGATGCACCGCGATAACGCCGGCGACCCATCCCGCCGACGGCGACACCCGCGCGACCTCCATGACCGCGTCCACGTACTCTAGGAGCGAAACTTCGCCGCCGCCCCATCGCGCCGGCTGTAACGATCTGACAAAGCCGCCTTCGAGCAACAGTTTCCGTGTGCGATCGCTGAGACGGCGAAGGCGGTTGTCTTCCGCAACGGTCTCGGTAAGTTGCGGGGCGATTCGTTTGGCATTCTCGACCAGGCTCATCATTACTGTACCTCCTGTGGAAAATAACGAAGCTAAAGCGCGGCTCCCTCGGGCCGCATGAGGGCTTCGATCGCGCCGATGCGATCGATTTCGACACGCACCTTGTCGCCTGCCTTGAGCCATCGCGGCGGACTCATCGCCAGCCCGACACCGCCCGGCGTGCCGGTGAAGACTACATCGCCAGGCTCCAACGTCATCGCGCGGCTCAGATGGGCAATCTGATCGTAAACGTTGAAGACCAGGTTCCCGGTATTGGAATTCTGCCTGAGCTCTCCGTTCACCAGGCATCGAATGCCCATCGTATGCGGATCGCCCAGTTCGTCCGCGGTGACGATCCATGGCCCAATCGGAGCATGGGTGTCGAAGGACTTCCCCAGCACCCACTGCGTCGTCTGCAACTGCCAGTCGCGAACGGACACGTCGTTGCCGGCGCAATAGCCAAATACCACCTCGGCGGCATGCTCCTTCGGTACCTGCTTGCAGCGCTTGCCGATGACCACAACCAGTTCCGCTTCGTAGTCGACCTGCGCTGATGCGATCGGCAACTCGATCGGATCGAAGGGTCCGTTGATCGAGGTGACCGCTTTGGTGAACCAGATCTGATGCGTCGGCAACTTCTGACCGGTTTCGCGTATGTGATCGGCGTAGTTGAGCCCGATCGCCATCACCTTGCCCGGCCGCGCGACGGGAGCGAGCAGCCGGGCCTCCGCAAGAGCGATTCCAGGTGCGGAATCTTGGACTACCTGCTGCAGCGGTCCGCGAAGATCGGGCCATCGCATGATCAGCTCGATCATGTTGTCGTCCAGCGCCGGGACTGGTCCGGACAGGTCGACGATGCGGTCGCCCTTGACCGCGCCGATTCTGGCGCCGCTGTTGGTTGAATACCTAACCAGTTTCATTTCAAGACTCCTTATGATCCCATTGTTTGCGGAGGAGGTGGTCCCCATTGGCTGCCTAGCACTTCCTGGATCGTAGCGGTGCGGGAGCCCCAAGCCGCGTCCAGCAGATCGCCGTCGGTCCAATGCTCCAAACTGTGGCCCCAGGGGTCGCGCCAGTAATCGAAGATTTGGCTTCCGAGCAGATGGCGTCCAACGCCCCATTCGTGACGGCGGCCTTTCTGCTCGAGCAAGTCATGGCCGCACATCAAATCGTCGAAATCCGCTACTTCGAAAGCGGCATGATTGAATCCGGGCCTGCCGGTACCCAGCAGAAACAAGGTGTGATGGTCGCTTGGAATCGGTCCTCGGTCACAGCGCAGAAATGCGCCGAGGACTCGCTCCGGAGACCCGAGATTGATTTCGTCTGAGGTTATGAAGCCAAAGCGCGATTTGTACCAGGCTTCCGAGGTGCGGAAGTTCGTCACGTTCAAAACACAGTGACCGAGGCGCTTCACATGGGAAGGCCCCCGGGCGAGGCGCTTGAGCGCGTCGAGCCGCGGCGTCCCGTAAGCGTCGTTGGTAGGTGTCCGCACAGGTGCGGCGATTCGATCGACTGGCGTTCGTCCGGCAATTACTTCGATCTGAAACCCATCAGGGTCGGTGAGCCGAACCACGGACCCCCCTCCAGGAACAACCAATGAAGCGATCGACGCCTTCTCTTCTCGAGCTAGCACTTCGAGGTCTGCTGTCGACGCAACTTCGAATCCGGCGGAGAGGAATCGCGGCTCGCCCCGATGCGCGACGTGAAGAAAGGGGTCGCCGTCGAGGCCACGCATGTAAAGCACGTCCGGGGTCCGTTCGGCGCGAAGCATCCCGAATTCAATTAGAAACGCTTCCATTTCATCCAGATCCGGCGCGCTGAATCTTACGTACGCTATGTCCTGAACCTTGATACCCATTCAGAGCTCCTTTTCGGCTTACGCGAGAATCGACTGGACCGCGTCGCGCGCGATTCGCTCGGCCTCAACCCGCTTGATCCCGAGCCCGTGAATGAGAACGGTGCCGAGTCCCTGCGCGAATTCGCGCACACGCTCGGGTGGGAGGTCGAGGGCGCGATTTACCCCTGTCACGAACACGCCCATCACGTATGCGACGACAACATCCTCCGAAGCCGCGACGATACGGCCTTGTGCCATACCTTCCGCAGCGTCGCGGCGGACTCCCGAGTTGATGGGCGCGGCGGGATCCGTTGCACGCGGGAATAGCCTCATCATCGCAGTCGCTTCCTGCTGGGCGCTAATGCCCAAGCGCAACACGCTACAGAATGCGCGGGCGATCCTTTGCACCGGCTCTCTGACGCCTACGTTTAGGCGCGCAATTTCGTTTTCAATCCGAGCTCGCGTGCGGGAGGCCAGTGCGCGTTCGAGGGCATCCTTGTCGGGGAAGTAGTTGTAGAAAGTTCCCCTGGCCACATCAGCGCCTTCCACTATTTCATCGACGCTCAGTGCATCCATGCTTCGTGAGTGGAGAAGCGCATTCGCTGCGTTCAATAGAGCCTCACGGGTAGCTAGTTTGCGGCGATCGCGCCGGCCGATCTGTGCAGGCGCTTTCTTCGCTCTGCGATCCGGACCGGTTTCTGCGTAGTGCACTTTCTTGGCACTTTTGTACATTCTTGACATGCTCGTCATTTTTAGACATTATCGTCACGAAGTCAAGAGGCCCTCCCCATTGATGCGATTTTCACGCCTCTAGACTTACGGCCTTAACGAAGCCATTGGAGAGGTCGAATCAGATGTCGCACCAAGTCAAGTTTCGCCGGTTCGCTCCGCCCCCAGCGTTCCGGGTGGCCATCGCTGGCGTGGCGGCCGTAGTTTCGGTAGCAGCGCTGAGCTGCAAAAGAGCCGCGGCGCCTGGCGCTCTCCCGCCGATTCCGACGGTGACGGTCGAGGCGGTGGTGCAGAAGGACGTGCCGATCTATGAGGAATCGGTGGGCACCACAGTCGGCTTCGTCAACGCCGACATTCTGCCGAAAGTATCAGGCTATCTGCTTAAGCAGGATTACCAAGACGGCTCCCGC
>DASXMJ010000214.1 GCA_036495685.1 Candidatus Binataceae bacterium
CAAGCCAGCGCGGGCCGCCCCGCTGCTGGGATCAACGCTGACTACCTCGAGTCCGTGCTCCTCCATGCCGCGATAGCATTTGGTCGTGTATTCCAAGGCAGCGCCCAAGCATGGAGGCGAAAACGGTTCGTCTCCCTGTGGTCGAAAATCCCGCATGTCTACATCGACCGCATCTGATGGTTTGAATTGGCGCTGCTCGCTTGTGTTGGACGATTGCGGATTTTCCGCACTCATCCCTGGTTGCGGGGCGAGTTCACCGGTCTTTGAATCCGCGCCTTGAGGCGCAACTTCGAGCGTAGTTGACTCACCGGATTGAGAACTCAAACCGTGAGTAGCAGCAGGCGGTTGCTGGGAGGCGACGAGGGG
The DNA here is from genome assembly GCA_036495685.1 of Candidatus Binataceae bacterium. Lineage (NCBI taxonomy): Bacteria > Candidatus Binatota > Binatia (SeqCode) > Binatales (SeqCode) > Binataceae (SeqCode) > Binataceae bacterium (SeqCode). The sequence goes on from DASXMJ010000214.1 coordinate 367, forward strand.
TGGGTTGTGGTCGATCGTGTCGCTGGTGGCGACTTCGCCGCCGGCAAGGGTGAGAGTCAAGATCGAGCAACCCACGAGAAGAACCCGGCACTGCGTACGGTTCCCCCAGAAAGCTTGCTCCCGCAGAAGTTATCACCTGCGCCTCACAAAGTAAAAAAACATTGAGCCCGCTCTCGTCTTGTCGGTACCCGGCTGTTTACCGTGCTGTCTAGCGCGCTGGCTCAATTGACGACGGCGGCAGTCAGCCGTGCGCCTTTGCGCAGCAGCTTGCGTCGTTCGTCGATGGTGGCAGGTCGATCGCTGGATTGCGATCAAAGAAGCCGCTCGGCATCAGTTTGAACCCGGTCTTGACACACGGCTGGACCGGAAAGTCTTCGGTTCGTACGGTGTGGTGTATTCCGAACACGTGCCAAAGAACGATGTCGGTGTTCTCAATCGAGCGGTTCTGCGCGACGTAGTCCGGGAGCCCGCCGCCCTTCGAGTGATTCATATATTCGCCGGCCGGATATCGCTCCTCCGGATCGTACGCGGTCACCCAGACATGGTTCTGGACGAAGCCGGCGCGACGTCCCGAAAAACTATCCGCGCGGACCAATGGGGTCACCGTGTGCTTTGCTTCCAACTTATATGCGGTCGGTTGTCCAACGTGGTTTTTTACGTTGGGATTCATGATCTTCCAGTAGCGCATAGTCTCAGGATTGGTGCGGCGACAAGCCTCCCGCTCCGTCTTCAGGAGCGTCGGCTCGTCGTAAAAGGCATTGCCATAGCGGTTGTGCGGGCCTTCGCTCTCCGCGCGAGTGTTGTGTTCCACGATGCTGTTGGCGTCACCATCAACGGCCATGTCCAGGCGGGCGCAGAAGATGTGCTGATGGATATGTCCTGCGACGCCCGGCGAGACCTCGGTTGCATATTTCCCAGGTTTGCCCGGAATACAAGCGGCAGTGTTGATGATCCCGGTCGTCTTGATCTCGTGCTCGATTGTGCCATCAAGGTACAAATACCAGTAAAAGGCGTATTCGTAGTTCCCGACGGTCAGTATGGTCGAGATGACCAGGCGGCGCGCACGGCGAACCTCGACGCGCCCGGTGCGGAAATCCGTATGCTTCCACAGGATGCCCGAGTCCTCCTCGTGGATACAGACGGCGTTTTTTATCGTCATCACCGAGCCGTCCATCGTGTTCAGGTGCGCATCCAGATACTCGATGGTACCCAGGCAGTCGCAGCCGAGTGTCAGGGAATTCGCAAGCTTGCCGGCGCCATACTCGCCGATGTCGAAGACGTGCTTGCGGTAGTGGCCGTTGTCGGGAGAACCGTAAGGAACCACCATCTCCACAATCGATGCCCGGTAGACGATCGGGCGCCCGTCGTACCGGACGTCGTGGAGCGTCACCCCCTCGCGGCCGTTGAAGCCAACGACTAGCTGCCATTTGTCCCAGCGGAGCACACCGTCCGTGATTGAAAAGTTAACGCCTTCGGGCTGGACCACGTCGATCGGCTTCAGCGCCGGGCGGTTGCTGGTCAGAAGCTGCGAGTCGTAGTTCACCTCATTCATCGGGATCGGCACGACCCCGTAGTCGTCGACGAGGATTACTTCCCAACTGTTGAGATCGACGACCGCGTTCAGACCTTCGATCGGGTGCGCGTAAAAGTTTTCGTTCGCGTATAGACGCAGCCACGCGAAGACGTGACACAGATGCCGCCCTTCTTCTTCCGGGACCTCGAAGCTCCCGGCAGTCCAGGGATCGATACAGACCTTGCTCATATCGGTGACGCCGCGCCGAGCGCATCCCTGGAGGAAGCGAGGATCGGTGCGGACGACCTCCTGGACCATCAGGAATTGCTCGATCTGGATCATGGGGCGCTGATCAGGAAGTTCTTCGGAAGTGAGAATCCGCTCTTCATCGAGGGATACCCTCAAGCGGGCGACCCCAATGCGGCCAACCGTGAAGATGTTGGCGCGCGCGTGGCGCGGAAGTCTTTCACCCAGCCTAAGTGCGCGGACAGCGCTCTTAGGCGGCTCCAGAAGCTCGATCGTCTCGAAGCGGGTCTGGTCGCCGAACAGCGGTGACGCCTGGATGATGCTAACGACCTTCGAAATCTCCGCCGCAGTCAGCGGAGCCAGGGAATGTGGTCTGGTCACTTCGGCGCGAGAACCGGGTTCAACACTTTTCACGTTCATTCGAGAACTCCTCGAGTCTCATTTTTCCAAAAGTCGATGTCTTCGCGCAGGGTGCCATCAGTGTTGATAACCGCCGCGGCTCAATCGAACTGACGGCCGATCGCACCGGAAGCGCAGATATTGGGAGGTCCTTGTTGTCGCAGTCGCAATTCCGTGAGGCGGATTAGCTTACAATTTCACGACCACCAGGGATGTTTCAACGAGAATCGCTCGCGCTTCCTCTCCCCTCGCTTTTCTTCCACCAGTGCTCCGCGCGCAGGGTATTCAGGGGCAGTTCCTCGTCGATTACTCGGTCCGCGGCTTCGGCGCCGGTCACCGGCAACTCGGCCGGGTCGAGCAGCCCGAGCTGCACGAGTACGGATGCCTGGTCCCAGTAAAGATGCTCGCTACACAGTTTGTCGCCGCGGAACTGTACTATCGCGACCATTGGAATTCTGACCTCTTTCCCGGTCGGCTTGATCCCCGGCAGCAGCGTGTCGTTCTCAGCCTCGTGCTTAAAGCACGCGATGAATTCGTCAACCACCCGGTCAGCGCCGATCGTACGAGAAATCGGAATCATTCTGGAGCCCTGGTTCTGCGGAATGAAGTGGTACTTGTAGTAGCGATGCAATTCGCGCGCGCCAAAACCGCCAATCATGGTCGGGACATGATTCACGTAGGCGCGTGGCACCATCGTGCGGATTGTAGCGTCGGCGTCGCAGGTCACGAATTCGCCCTCCAGATGCTTCTCCCATAGAGCATCGAGGTCGTAGCGCGGGCCAATCGCGCGGCGGAGAACACTTATAGTCCGCGAATGCGCCAGCGACGCAGCGCTCCGGTCAAAAGTTTTACGCCCAGGGTCATCAAAAGAGTGGCGGGCGCCGCGATAGACATACACTTCCGCGTCGTCGTTTTCAGCCTGCGCTTGCTTGATTGCCACGCGCGCGGTGGCCGGAACGAATTCGTCTTCCGACCCGAAATGGAGTGCGATTGGACAGCGGATCGATTTCGTCTCGCCGAGATGCTTCTCGATCCCGACCCCAGAGTAGGCTGCCGCAGCATCGAGCGGCAGTCGTGAGGCGGCCAGATATGCCAGCAACCCTCCCATGCAGAACCCGATGGTACCCACCTTGCCTGTGCACGCACGATTTGCGCGCAATGCTTGCAAGGTGTCGCGGATATCGAGAATTGCCTGCTCGACGTCGAAGCGATCACGATAGGTGAGAGCAGTCTTGAAGTCCTCTTCTGAATGTCCAAGCTCAATACCGGGCCTGATGTGCCAGAACAGGTCGGGTACTAATACCACGTAGCCCTCCTCGGCGTAGGCGTCGGCGAGATCGCGGATATGCTGATTCAGGCCGAAGATCTCGTGCAACAAAATCAATCCGGGACCTGACCCCGAAGCAGGAAGCGAGAGGTAGCCTTGGAAGGCGCCGTCGCCCGCGGCCGCAATGGAGATGGTTACTCCGTTCATACGTCCTCCCGGGGCGTGCCGCGACGCGGGTCCCGACTAGTCGCGTGTTTCGGTCAAATCAGAAAGGTCAGGTTGTCGATCGGCTCGTCGTTGTTGACCAGCAGCACCTTCTTGGAAATCAATTTGAAGCTGCCGTTTTCAGGACGCAGCCGATGAGTCGTGCGTCCCGCGAACAAGTCCTGCTTTCCGCGCCGCAACTCCGCGAGCAGGAAATTGGAATGCGTCACGATCTCCCAGTCCCCAACATCCTCAATTTCGATATTCGATATCAGACGGCGCATCCGCGACCGCGGTTCCTGTGCGTGCGCGAACCCACTCTTGAGCCGCGCGATTCGCAGTTGCAGGCGCACCCAGTCGTCATAGATCAGCGATACCTCGCGTGCAGGATCAAGATCGTCGCGATTGCTAGGCACCCAGTACAGCGCGGGCTCACTCCACAGCGCGAGCCACTCGTCGAAGCGGTGCTCATCCATGAGTTGCGCTTCACGGAACAGAAACTGCTCCACCCGCTCCCGATCGACCGGCATCTCGGAGTCATCCTCGCTTGATCGCCACCGCGCCGGCACCGCGCTTGCGCATGCTGCGCGCCGCGACTTCTCCCTGCATCATAATTTTCTTCCACTGTCGCCAGATGCCGCGCTGGGTCGTCTCGTCCGATAGGTCGCCTACGATCATGCCGTCTTCGTGACGCTCGCGATGGAGGCCGCGCGACATCAGTTGCCACGGCTCCAACTCGACCGCGCATCCGTCCTGGACCCTTTCGAAGATTTCCGAATCGTCGGGACCGCCGAAGCTGGCGGATCCAAAGAACGCTTCGTGCGAGCGGAGTCTGATCGCGTTGACCTCCGGCGCAAGCCACTTGAGCAAGGTTGGATAGAGGCACACTTCCGTGCGGTCGACGCTCAATGGCTGGAGGACCCGCATCTGGACGCCGATCAGAATCAGGTTGGGAAAAATGAAGGTGTGGGTTCCGCCCTCGCGCAACATGTTGGCGGCCCTGTCTGCGCCGAATCGCCGGTCAAGGTTATTCAACCGCGCCTCTCCCTCAGGAGTAACCGCTCTCACCTCGGGCGCAGGGTCGCCGTTGAGCGGGTCGTAGATTCGCATCCGGTAGTCGAGCATCACGTGCCCGTTACCCAGATCCTTTGCGTTGCCGCGGAATGCCGCGAAGTTGCGGTCGACACGCTGCTGCTCCGGTGTCGGCACATGCGTGATCTTGTCCATCAGCGCCTGTGCAAACGAAGCGTGCACGATGGACGGATGGTAGCCGTCCATTGAATTCTCGGCAGCCAGCTTCCAGTTGCCCTGGTACGAGTACTTGTGGACGCCGGAGACCACTTCCACTTCGTCCGCATTCGACATTCCGGCAAACAGATCGATTTCTTCCTTGGCTCTGCCGAGATGCGCATCCAGCGCGATCCCGGCCGGGCTCAGGCTCGCAAAGATGAAACCGCGATGCTCCCCGACTCGCGGCACCTTCACCAGTCCCAGGTCTTCTCGCTTAAATCCCTCTCCGTAGCCATCCATCGACGGTACGCCCCCCAGGTCGCCGTTAAGCAGGTATGTCCAGCCATGATACATGCATCGAAACGAACGGGTATTACCTTGTTCCCGCTGACACACGGTGGCGCCGCGATGGCGGCAGCGGTTCAACAACAAGTGCACTTCCCCTTGCTGGTCGCGAACCATGATCACCGGCTGACGTCCGATCCGCTTGAGGCGAAAGTCGCCCGGGTTCGGGATTTCCCCCCGATGCCCAACGTAGACCCATCCACGATGGAAAATCTTATCCATTTCATCGGTGAAGATGGCGGGATTGGTGTAAACGCTGATGTGGACGCGGTCTTCTTTGACCAGCGATTCGTAATCCAGGCCATTTCGCGAAAGCATGCTCGATCTCCCTTGTGCGGCCGCGGGCAAGCGCCCGAGTGTAGTCCGACTAGGATGTTGCGCCCGAACTGTCAAGCCGCTCGCGGAAGGGCGGTTCCCCGAATTCAGCGACGGTCAATGACCACGCGTTCTTTGGCGATCCAGATGGAGGAATTTCTGAAATCTATAAAATTCGTTTCATCCTCGACCGCGAGCTCTCCGGCGCGTCTAGCCTCTGGCGTTCCAGCGGCCGCCGCCGATTCGGCACGATCGATCCAGGCTTCGGCATGACCGGTGTAGGGCGCAACCGTGGTTCCACGCTCAGCTCGAAGTCGTTGCTCTATTGGATCCTCGAAACGGTGGACCTGAAAGTACTTCTTCAGATGAGAGCCTCCCGCGAGCCCCCTAATAATCGGCCCGTGGTTGGTTCGCCAATAGAGCTGCGCCTGCTCCAAGGTCTGGTTGGGCGGATGACGCAGCGGAAAGAAAATCTTCACCAGGCCGCTGCCGGGACGCGCAACAATATCTTCCGAAGGATTAATCTGCGGATATTCGTAAGCGAGCCACAGCGGTGAAGTCGGCAGGTCGATGAAGGTAGCTTCGTCTTCGACCAGCTCCTTGGCGGCGGTCTGCCCCGCCGGACTACCGATACTTGTCGCAAAGGCTTCGCGAGTTGTCCACCAGAGTTCCGCGACGCCATCGTAAGGCGGTTCCATTCCGCCGCGTGCACGAGCCATCTGCTCGTTCATCGGATCGTCCAGCGTGTGGTCCTGCACGTAACGAAGAATGTTTAAGGCCGTGGCGTGTTTAGCGACCAGCGGTCCGTGTACCTCATGCCAGTACTTCTGGAACTGTTCACGCGACAGTGACGGTTTGCGGCGCAGAACAAAAATCAGGCGAATCATGCTCTCCTCCCGCGATCCATGCTGCACTAGCAACAAACGCCCCTCGCATCAAAGCCCGGCCCGCGCAGAGAATCTTCCGTTCGAGCTGGTGAGTTGGAAGCGACCTGTCTGAAGCTCCCGCATGGGCAAAAGAATTCCCTGGTAGGTGGGATTGAAGTTTGTTGTTTGGAGTCAAAAAAACGCCATTCCTCTGAATGCAGCATCTGTACAAAAGGCGAGGAAGAGCGACGTCTTTTCTGCTCTGGTGGACCGCCGCGGTCAAAGTTCGGACTGAACGGTCCACAAAGAAATCTCACCGACCGCCTGCTCGGTCCAATCCGATGCGAGGGTCTCGATCAGTTTGCCGGACCTGAAGGCCTTTTTTGCGAGTTTTACGATTGGTCCCGCACTCGTCTATCATTGCACAAGGCCGCGCCCGGGTGGGCGGCCTCCGCCAGGGCCGACGGAAACTTTAGAGGAGTGCGAACAATGTCAACCAGAGATTTTGAAGTGCGGCAGGTGCTCAAAGCTTATCGCAACGGGATCATCTCGGAGGAACTATTCGCGCAGGAGATGGATAGGCTGTGCGGGCCGGGAACTGAGAACCCGGGCCCCAAGGCCTCAAAGCGACCGCCCGGACTTCTCGGAGTGACCGGCGACGCGGTCCTTGACGCACCAGACGGCCTAGCCAAGATGATGCAGAAAAAGACGTACGACAGGAGCGCCGAGGATCTCGGCAATATCGTCGCCCTTGAACACGTCAACGTGACAGTTCCGGACCAAGGAAAGGCCGCGTTGTTCTATGTCAACGGGCTGGGGTTGACACGCGACCCATATATGATGACTGGTCCGGCCAACATGTGGGTGAACGCGGGCCGGCAGCAATTCCATCTTCCCACCAGCAAACCCCAGGTAGTGCGTGGCCACGTCGGAGTAGTGGTCTCCGATTACGATGCATTGCCGCGGCGCCTGAGCCGGATAAGTGAAGCCCTCAGTGGAAGTCGCTTCGCATTCCAGGAACGTGACGGCCACATCGAGGCGACCTGCCCATGGGGCAACCGGATTCATTGCTTTGCTCCAGCCCAGCGCTTCGGTCCGATGGCGGTCGGTATCCCGTATGTAGAGTTCGATGTGCCTGTGGGAACGGCCGAGGGTATCGCCCGATTTTATTCCCAGATTATGGGCGCGCAGGCAGCACGGCTCGAGGACACGGGCGGACCTTTTGCCTGCGTGACTGTCGGGACGGGGCAGAACCTGTTCTTCCGCGAATCCGACAGACCTACTCCGCCCTACGATCGGCATCATCTTCAGATCTACATCAACGACTTCTCCGGCCCACATCGCGGGCTAGCCGCGAAGGGATTGATCATCCAGGAGAGCGATCAGCACCAGTATCGATTCCAGGACATCGTCGATCCTGACAGCGGCAAGGTGCTGTTTACTATCGAGCACGAAGTTCGCAGCATGAAGCATCCTCTCTACTTACGGCCGCTGGTCAATCGCAACCCCTCCCAGAGCATCGTGGGTTATTCGCCGGGAGAAGACGCTCGAAACTGGGCAATGGCATCGAACTAGGCGCGATAGGAAGGGCTTGCGTGCCTTCAGGTCGGTCAGGCAGTCGGAGATTCGCATTAGAGGTGTCTGATCGAACCAATTTCGGCGCATGACAGCGGGCTTTCGGACTAAAGAACGCGAAGAGACCTGGTCCTTCCGTCGTCGAAGTCTCTAATGCTCTGCTGTAGCGTCCAAAAGGGGACCTTGGTTACCTCTACCGAGTAGAACGACAGGACCCGCGTGAACTGGGACAGCGTAGATTGGGCGGATATTTTCCGTCGGTTGGTTCTTTTTGCGTTCAGGAGACGCCAAGTACGGGGAATAACCGGCTCGCTCGCCGATGCCGAGGACATCGCTGCGGAGGCTATTCGCCGCCTGTTGGACTCCGATTATGCCGCTTGGGATCCCAACCTTGAGCCCAATCTTCTGCGACACTTGGGAAGCACTGTGAACGGACTCATCAGCAATGAGTCCCGGTCCGCCCGCTTGAAGATGGAGCGTTCGCTGAGTGATCCGTCGGTGTTCAGATCAGCGGAAAGGGTAACCGCGTCGGGCGACAAGATAGAGGAGAGCGATGAATGCCAACAGGCGCTTCGATTGCTCGAAGCACGGGTCGCGGACGACGAATTGATGAAAAGACTCTTATCCCTGGAAAATGGGGGAGTTACTAAGCCCGCGACGCAGGCTACACAACTGAGGGTGTCGGTCGAGGTGATTTACAAAGCGCGGCGCCGATTGGCGCGGCATCGCGACGCAGTCCGTCGGGAACTTGAAGGCCAAGGCTCCTCGCCGAATGGAGTTGGTCGCGCCCAGAATTTGGTGCGCTCCTGAATGCCATTTTGGACGTAAATGCGTTCCGTTTAAATTCGCAAAACGAAAGCAGACATGTCACGGAAGGCATCGAAAAATCACAGCAAGCTAGGAAAACTCGAAGAGTTGCGGCCTGAAGACTTTTTGACCAACGCCTGCAGCGCGCGAGAGATCGCCGAGTACCTGCGCACACTGGGCGGAGAACCCGAAGCGATGGACGAGCGCGCGAGAACGCTGGGAGCCGAGATCGCACGGCGTGCCACTCTGCTGCGGTCCGCTCAAGCCGGCTCAGCGCTCGAGAATGTTTCTGAACCTGATCTGCTCCAGGGCGTCTCTGAAAGCGATGGCAAGTTGAGCGAGCACCTGCTGGCCAGCCCTTTTGGTCCGGTCACGGTTGCACGGCGGAATGAACGTTCATCGGAGGAATTTATGAAAAGAGATTTCGAGTTTAGACAGCTGCTTCGTGCGTATCGCTCGGGCATCATCAGCGACCAGACTTTCGAGAGCGAGATGAAGAATCTCGAAGGGGGCGCGACGAATGGGACGACCGACGCCGGGTTCAGGGCCTTCGGTACGACCTACGCGTCCGAACGTGAGGCGGTGATCAAATTTCTCGAGGCAGTCGCACCCGCGGAAGCTGCGGGCGGCGAAGCCGTTGGCGAATGGCTGAAGACCTGCAAGCTCGATTGTATCAAAGGCGGTCTCAAGATGGTCGTCGAGCGCGAGTCCTACCACGGCCGCGCTTTTGCGCAACGCCTGATGGAGCTTGGCGGTACCGTTCCGCAGAACGTGAGCCCGCAAATCCGCGAGAGTATCGACTATTTGCGTGATACCGGAATATCGGACCTCGCGAAGCTGCAGAAGGCCGTGATGCGTTATCCCAATCCGGAGGAGACGATTCGTCCGCTGTTCGAGTTTGCGGACCTGATCAAAGAAGATCAGCAGACCAAGGAGATGGTAAAGCTCTTCGCACAGGACGAGCTTTCAACCCTCAAATGGCAGCACAGCCTGTGCACAGTCCTTACAGAGATGCAGAAGAACGGACAGCTAGACGCTGCAGCCTGATCCCAAATTGAGAGTGAGGGCGAGGCGCTTCCGATGCATCGCCCTCACTGTATCTCGGCGCGAATTCACGGCTCGTGAGGCCCCTCGGCATGGAAAGCGCCACTGGTTGGTGACTCGCTCAAACTTGGCGAGTCCGAAGATCCGCGCAAATGTGACACGGGTCAGTCGATACGCGGATAAACCTTGCGCGCATTGCCCTCGAAAATCTTTTTTCGGTCCTCATCACTCAACCGGGTGACGGCGTCGATATAGCGTTTCGTATCATCAAAGTGGTAACCCGTCTCAGGATCGATACCACGCACCGCGCCGACCATTTCGGAAGCGAAGAGAATGTTGTCGACCGGAATCACTTTGGTGAGGAGTTCGATGCCCGCGAGGTGATACACGCAGGTGTCGAAGTAGACATTGTTCAGCAACAACTCTGCCAGTGGCGGACGTTTCATGTCCTGCGCTAGTCCACGATACCGGCCCCAGTGATAGGGGACCGCGCCGCCGCCGTGGGGAAGAACGAACTTCAGGGTAGGGAAATCCCGGAACAGCTCCGAAGTAAGCAACTGCATGAAGGCGGTAGTGTCTGCATTAAGGTAGTGCGCGCCGGTTGCATGAAAGTTCGGATTGCACGAAGAGCTGACGTGGATCATCGCCGGCACCTTCAGCTCCTCCATTTTCTCATAAAGAGGGTACCACCACCGGTCCGTGAGGGGCGGGCCGGTCCAGTATCCGCCTGAAGGATCGGGATTCAGATTGCATCCGACGAATCCCAACTCGCTGACGCAGCGTTCAAGTTCGGCGACACAATTGGCCGGCGATATACCGGGCGACTGCGGCAACTGACATACACCTACGAAGTTGTCCGGAAAGGTCTGGCAGACGCGCTGGATCAGATCATTGCATACTTGCGCCCAGCGGATACTGGTTGCCGCATTGCCGAGGTGATGCGCCATCGATGATGCGCGCGGCGAGAATATCGTGCGATCGGTCCCCCGCTCCTTCTGCAACTTCAGCTGCGCGCCCTCGACACTTCGACGTATTTCCTCATCGTCGATGTTCGGGAAGGGAATCGGTTCATCGGGACTCGCGAGTTGTCGCTCGCGGAAGATTTCGAGCGCGCGAGGCGCCGTCGTATAGTGACCGTGGCAATCGATTATCATCAGGCCCTCATAGGAGCCGGGCGCGGTTGGCGACGCGATCCTACGAACGCGCTTTCGGCATTGTCAAATCACCGACCACTGCGTTCCGCTCAACTGTGAGTACCTGGCCCTTTTTGCTAGGATCGGGGCGTCGCCGGGGAAAACAGAGAAGATGGCCGGAATCCCGCGCCTCAACGGCGTCATTCGCGCCCTCGAACAAGGACAGGCGGTATTTTGTACTTTTGTGCAGGCCGAGGTAGAGGCTGCGCTAGGGGTTGCCACTTCGAGATACGACGGAATCGTCTTCGAAATGGAGCACAACCCATGGGATGTCCGCGCGCTCCGGGACTCGATGCAGTACCTGCTCAATCGGGCGCAAATCGTACAAGCCGCGTCCCTCGCGCCTCCGGTCACGCCGCTGGTGAGAATTCCGCCCAACGGCGACGAGAAAAACCAATGGTTCGCAAAACAAGCGCTCGACCTCGGTGCCTATGGGATTGTCTGGCCGCACATCAGCAGCGTCGATCAGGCTTACAACGCGGTCGCGGCGTGCCGCTATCCGCGCCTGAGGAGCGCGCCATTGTACGAGCCGGCCGGCATCCGCGGCGACGGGCCGGCGGGGGCGGTGCGATATTGGGGCGTAACTCAGCAGCAATACTACGGCAGGGCGGATGTGTGGCCACTCAACCCGGAGGGTGAGATCCTTGTGATTCTCATGATCGAAGATACCCAGGGGATCGCAAACCTCTCCGACATTCTAAAGAAAGTTCCCGGGGTCGGTGCGATACTCATCGGTGAAGGAGACCTGAGCCAGGAGTTGGGCTATCCGCGACAATACGATCATCCGTCGGTGAGGGAAGCGATGGACCGAGTGGTAGCTACCTGTAAGCAGCACAACATTCCAGTTGGTCACCCTCACGTGGATTCCAACAATGTAGAGCGCATTCTCGGCGAGGGGTATCGATTTCTCGTCGCCGCGCCGACGCGGAGCTTTGCTGCGCTGGAGAAAGGGCGGCAGCTGGCGAGACGTAGCTAGGCGATTCCAATCGGGGGCGGCGCCACCGTTGAACCGATCGGTGAACTGAACAGCTGACACCTACCATGTCGACCGACCCTCCGAAATTGAATCTCCGTGCGGCCGCCGTAGCGCCCCCGTTTGAAATAAAAAAGCTGGGTCACGTCGTGATTCGAGTGTCCGATCTGCAGCGATCGACGGATTTTTACGTCAACATGCTGGGGCTCAAGGTTTCCGATGTCTATTCCGAAGACCTGATGCCGGGGGGAATGGTTTTTCTACGCTTCAACGCCGATCACCACGGAGTCGCGCTGGTAGGCGGCATGCAAGAGAGCGCCAAGGGCGGCGGGGAGCTTCATCATTTCGCGTTCGAAGTCGCCACGCTCGACGAGGTGTTTCACGTCCGCAATCATCTTCGCGCACACGGCGTTCCGATAGTGTTTGAGGGAAGGCGCCGCGCCGGTGTTCAGATCGCGGTGGAGTTTACCGACCCCGATGGACACAATCTGGAGATCTATTGGGGTATCGATCGCATCGACGTCGACCAGCGCGTCCGACCACCGAACGAATGGAGAGGCGCGGCGACCCTCGAAGAAGCGGTGGCCAATCCGGTGCGCGGGCAGGATCCAGTTCTGGCCGACCCTTCGCTGATGGGTCGCAAGCCTTAGCACGGGAGGACACCATGACACGGGCGGTGCGCGTGCGACGACGCATCGCGATGATTGGCCTCGGGGAAGCTGGCGGATTGTTCGCCAAGGGCCTCATCGCGTCGGGTATGTTCGACGTCGGGGGTTACGATGCGCTTCTGGAAGATCCAGCAGCCGCGCCGGCCGTGCGGGCCAAAATCCGTTCTATCGGGATCACTGAATGGCCATCGCTAGAGCAGGCCTGCCGTGAGGCCGACCTGGTCTTCTCCGCGGTAACTGCGGCCGCTGCGCGCGAGGTTGCCGCCGAAGCGTCTCGCTACCTCGGGCCCGGCCAATTGTTCTTCGATATCAATTCGGTTTCTCCGAGTGTCAAGCGCTCGAGCGCGCACGCGATCGAACGATCGGGCGCCGCGTATGTCGAAGGTGCAGTGATGGCTCCCGTGGGACCATCCGGCATCGCAGTGGAAATCCTTGTCGCCGGCGCGCGCGCTGGAGAACTGGCGGCGCTGCTGACTCCTGCAGGAATGAACCTCGAAGTGATTGCGGACACGATTGGAAAAGCATCGGCTATAAAGATGTGCCGCAGCAGTATGATCAAGGGAATTGAGGCGCTGGTCGTCGAATGCTTCGTGACCGCGCGTGCCTACGGGATTGAAGATGCCATCGTCGATTCGCTGAACCGCAGCTTTCCCGGCACCGACTGGGAGATGCGCGGTGCGTACATGACGAACCGAGTGCTCCAGCACGGGCGACGACGCGCGGCAGAGTTGCGCGAGGTTGCAACCACGGTCTTCGAGGCGGGCGTCGCGCCGAGAATGGCACCCGCGGCCGCCGAGGTCCAAGACTGGGTGGCAGATAGGGTGGCGGAAATGCCGGAGTTACATGCTGCAACCGATCGCGATTGGCGCACCGTACTGGATCTGCTCGGGACCCCGAAACGGGCCCGGACCTCCTCGCCAATACCGACAGCGAGAAGATAGCATTCGCTTAGGCTTAGGAAGCGGTCGATCCGGCGTCGAAGAAGTCGTCCAGAAAAGCCATTTGCGAGGCCCGCCAGGCGCTACCGGGTTTAAGCTCGTTGCCCAACTCGAAATAGTTGTCACGGGCCCCATCGTAGCGCTGCCAATTAGGTAAATTTCCACCATTTGGATCGCCGGTCGCAGCGAAGCGGACCCACGCATTCATCATGGTTTCCGAGAGAGCCCGGTCGCGCGCATTGGTAGGCAGAGGAGCCATACCGGCGGCCGCGAGTCTGCCGAAGATGTACGGCACCTCATCGCCATGCTTGGGCGGTTGGGGACCGTCACAGCGATGTCGGGTAAACAGATAACGATAGGTGGCGGGAAGAAGAGCGGAATTGGCGCGTGCGATGCCCCGGGCCCCATAGGTAAACTGCGTGTCGCCAAATAGAAAGGCGCACTGCTGACCGACATCGTAGTCGCTGCCAACCGGGTACTCTTTCAGCGCTTGCTCCGATGACGTTCCGAAATTCAGCACCACCAGATCGTGAAAATCGCCTACCGTCTTGACCGGCCAGGCTCCGACGAACAAGCCGCCTTCGTCGAAATTGCTACCGACCACCATGGGCACCGCCGCGAAACGGCCGGTGAGGTAGGCGTCGCGCTCCTGCCGATCGATTACCCATCCGTCGCGGATCGGACGAAGCACTCGCGGCGTGGTCAGGCCGCGTACCCTCGGCACGAATTGGCTCGTCCTGCTCAGGATGTCATCAGCAGACAGCGCACGCATGGCGGTCACGTCCTTGCCCAGCATCTGACCGGCGCGCGACGCTTCCTCCAGGTCGGCAAGTGGGCGAAAGGATCCTGGACTCTCCAGGATAGCCTGATGGAAGAGGGCTCTGCCGAGCGGCGACGTCATCAGCAGCGAAATCGATGCGCTGCCTGCCGAGACGCCAATCGCAGTGACGCGATCCGGATTGCCGCCGAACGCCCCGATATTGTCGCGGATCCACTGGAGCGCTGCGATCTGGTCCAGCAACCCATAGTTACCAGATGCGTAGTGTTCCGATTCTGCGGTGAGTGCAGGATGCGCGAGAAACCCGAACAGCCCGACACGATAGTTGATCGTTACCAGCACGACACCCTTGCGCGTCAGGTTCTCGCCGTCGCACATGGGGTCGGCACCGGAACCCGCGACAAAACTGCCCCCCGGGATCCACACCATCACCGGCAGGTTTTCGCCCCCGCGCGAGGCGGGTGTCCAGATGTTTAAAGTGAGGCAATCTTCGCTCATCGGACGAGTGCGCGCGGCACTCATTGGAAGCGGGACCTGCATGGGATCGGGACCGGCCTCGAGAGCAGGCCGAACACCCGGCCACGGCTTTACGGGAGCCGGCGGGCGCCACCGAAATTCACCAATCGGCGGCGCAGCAAAGGGGATTCCTTTGAAGATCGAGATCTCGCCGGGGGTACCGGCGACACGGCCCGATCCGGTCTCGACGAGTTCCTGCATCGCTGGCTATTTCGCCGCGGCCGCGAGTTTATCTGCGCTGTCCCGTGTGTTCGGCGGATGAACCCGGCCTTCCCGATCGACTGAAGTCCGCGGTTGGGTACGGTACGCGTCGAGGAAGTCTTTCTCCTCATCGATGAGAAAGTCACCGGCGTGAACCTGCAGATAGAGCTCGGGATTGTCGACTCCGGGCGGCACGACGCCGCGTTCCTTGAGATCGAGGGCTGCCTGAATCAGCCGCCGGCGCGTCTGGATCACCATCAGGTCGGTGTGGCCGAGGTGCTCGTGGCCATGATCGACAATCTCGCCCATGCTTTCGGTGATCGCCTGATCCTGAACGTGAATGCCTTCGATACCGGTAAAACTGCGCGTGCGCTGGACTTCGCGGTCGATCCGGTAATCGTTTGATTGGTTTTGGGCGAGCCGCCAGCGCCCGTACCAGTCGGTGGTATTGGGCAAGAACTCCATCCCCATTGAGAAGCCCGCCGGAACCTGACCATCGCGCAATTCGCGCTGCCGCGGCGCGTTTCCCTTCCACGACAGATGAACGAACATGGTGTGTCTGTCGTCCATGGGAACCCACGCGCGCACGATCAGGTGTTTGTCGAAATCGCCTTCCGGCGGCATAGTCCAGAATGGGAACGCGAAGGGCGCAAAGCGCCAGTAGATGCGTCCATCAGAGATTCTTCGTGCACCGTACACGGTTCCCCATTCGGTTTTGGCCACGGAAAGGTTCGGTGAGCGATTGACCAGCGCGTGGCGTGCCATGTTGCCGGCAGGAATATCATCTGCGTTGATGGTCCCGGCGTGAAGGAAGCTGAAATGCGAGGTATCGATGTCGCCTTCCAGGCCCTGCAACCAGTTGCATTCGCGCTGACAAAGAAAGGTCATCATCTCTTTGGCCGGCAGCAGCACGGGCTCGAGTGCGGGCAGCGCCGGCGGCTCGGCGCGCGGGCCCATGTAGATCCAGATCAGTCCGTTGCGTTCGGTCGCCGTGTATGACTTCGCCTTTACCTTGTCCCGGTAGTCGTATTCCGGCGGGACATTCGGCATCTCCAGGCAGTTGCCGTCGACGTCGAATTTCCATCCGTGATACGCGCAGCGCAACCCGCCCTCTTCGTTGCGCCCGTAAAACAGAGATGCGCAACGATGCGGGCAGCGGTGGTCCATCACGCCAACTCTGCCGGCCGCGTCGCGAAACGCGATCAGCTTTTCACCCAGCAGCATCAAACGCATGGGGGCGCTGCCGGCGACCAGTTCGCGCGACGCCGCGGCGGGCAGCCAATACTGGCGCATCAACTCGCCCATCGCCGTGCCAGGTCCAACTCGCGTGAGGATTTCGCTTTCCTGTGGAGATGCCATTGTGAGCTCCTGTTTTGCAGCAAGCCGGCGTTGATTCGCTAATTACAACCGCGTCAACCGAGCCTCAATACGTCACTCGAGCATCGCAAGGAAGTCGCATTGGACCAGCATCGGATCGGGCAACTGGTAGACGAGGGTATGGCGCGCGGGCCGTGAATGGGGATCGGGAAACATCTTGGTCCATTGGGGATCGATGACCGCGCGCGCGCCGCGATCGCGCACCCAAATGGTCACTTTGACAATGTCGTCCGTCGATCCGCCCCCCGCCTCGACAATGCGTCGAAGGTTGGCGAACATCGCGGCAACCTGTGCCTCCAGATCACTACTCATTTTACCGGTAGCCGTGTCGATACCCGAGATACCGCCCGAGGCGATCAGGTTCCCGATCCGCGACGCCGCTGGAATTGGGGTAGCGCCGTGACCGAAGCCCTCCACCTCGATGCTTCTGCGTCTGCCCATAATTGCCACCGCCTATTCGAATCGATCATAAAATCCGCGCAAACGCCAGCCCGATGCCGGTGCCTGCGACCGTGCGATAGACCGGCAGGTATTCGAACCACTTCGCCTTTACGCCCTCGAACATCGCGGCCACAGCTATCCAGTTGCGAATTTCCGAAGACCCCGAATTGAGCAGCTCCACGGGAAGCCGCGAGAGCTCGCTCGTGTGGCCGGTGTTGAGCGCATCCAGGACGCGATTGTCCAATTCTTCATTGGTGACGAAGTGACTGAGACCGCCGGATGCGACAATGGCGACCCGCCGGTCGAGCTTGCTTGATTCGATGGCGGCGCGCAGCGCGCGTCCGATCGCGTAGCAGCGCGCGGGGGTCGGCTGATTGGGAGGATAGTAGCAATTCAGCATCACCGGCAGCATTGGCGCGCGCACGTTGGCCATCAGACGCTTCAGGACGAATCCGTAGGCATGTCCGAAACCGTGCGTGTCAGGCGCACTCACTCGGGAGGATGCAGCGATGTCGATCCCGTTTTCGATTAGGTGCCTGATCAGATCGCATGCCAGTTCGCGGTCGCAGGCGAATCGGTGATGTTGATCCATGGCGTATCCTTGGCCAAGCACGCGCATGAACTCAGCATCGCCAATCGAGCGCTCCCCGAAGGTGTGAGTAGTGGCTTCATCGCCGTAGAAGATTGATACCGCCGGCATGTTGCCCGCATCGAAAAGCTCGTGCTGATCGTCGCCAACAATCATCACGACCTCAGGCCGCGCCGCTGCTAGCTCAGCCGCCAATCGGTCGAGGGCGGCCTGCACCGCGCGGGATTGCCCGGTGAGATGTTCGAGGGCCGACTCGCGCTCGTAACGCCTGCCTGACCGTGCGAGGTCTTCGTAGGTGCACCGCTTGCCGTCACGGTCGTACAGCTCGCGGTTGCTGCGGTCGCTAATCGCGCGCTGCTCCCACATCCGTGCTTCGGTCACCACCAGCGGGCTGTGCGAGGTACCGAGGCCGATTGCTATTTGTGCCATCTGCCTCTACTGCGCGAAGATTCGTAGTGAGTGGCCGCGTGATGTCGTGCGACACCTCGAGACTGCGACGGGCCACTAGCGGATGCTGCCCGGATCATCTTAAACGACACCACCTTACGATGCAGGTCGCACATGCTGGTTTCGCCGTGGACATACGACTTTAATAGCTCGCAGAAGGTCTTATAAACAATTGCGCCGCCGACACATCGACTAGAACCGGACCCGAGGTTCGCCCGCTGAGTGCCTGATTTCTGCCCGTGAAATATCGCTCGCCGCCTCGCAGAGGAGCCCGAACGCTGCGTACGCTTAATCTGCGCCGACGTGCCAGCCTTACTCAATTAGTTTTCGTCAACGCGGGTAGGCAACGGTCACCTCAGAGCGGATCGCCAACGCGGCCCGAGGGCAGAAGGAGAAGTCCTCAAAAGCTTCCGGAACTCTTCTGAAAAGTCGCCAGCAAGTAACCGCAAGAATGAATGCCATCCGTGACCGGCGCTCCAACCTCAACCTCCAGGGGCTCCTTATGGCCAAGGTTGGGCGGTGGGCCTTTTATCGTATTGAGACTAGACGCGCATTTGTGGCAGCATCGAATTTCCCGCGGGGCTTTGGCTCGGGCTGAGGAGAGACCCATTTTGCGAGTCATCACCGCAATCGCAGCATTCACCGCTCTGGCCGCGGCACTCTCCATTTCAGATGTGACTTTCGCCTGTGAGGGCAAGATCTGCGCGGGCGATTTCGACTGCGATCCCCATCATATATGCATGCAATGGCCCAACGGTTCCGCGACCTGCGAGTGGCCAGGTGCAAACCCGGTAATGCGGGCTTCGCGTGGGAGTAATGCTGAATCCTGCAGCAACGACCTCGAATGCCCAGAGGGCTGGCGATGCGAAAAGCAGGTGCAGCACGACGGTGTGACAGGGTCAGCCGCGCAGTGCGTATCTCCGTCGCATCTGCGTATCTCATACTGAGTTCCTAACCCACCAGAGACGCTACCGCACGACCGCCAATCAGAGGGTCTAGCTCTACCTTGGCCCCGTATTCCGAGGTCGGATTCCACCGGTCCGAGTGGTGGGATCTGCTTTCGGTCGTATTCGCGCATCTTAGGGCGAGTATGCCTTTCGCAGGGCACGGAAAGACCGTCCGCTGTACTGGCGCAAGCAGGCCGTTTTTTGTTATTACTGAGGTCTAGCAAACTTCACACAATTAGGACGCCATCGTCCTTACCAATCTGAGGAGGGAACACCGGATGGCTGACTACGACATTCAAATTAAAAGCGGCACGATCGTCGATGGTACCCGGGTTCCGCGTTACCGCGGGGACGTCTGGATCAAGGACGGTAAGGTTGCCCAGATAGGCGGGCGTGCTCCCGGCTTCGCCAAAAAGGTGATCGATGCCGACGGGCTTATCGTGGCCCCCGGCTTCGTCGATCTGCACACGCACTATGATGCGCAGATCCGTTGGGACCCCTATTGCACCATCTCGGGATGGCACGGGGTCACCTCGCTGGTACTCGGCAACTGCGGATTCGGCTTTGCCCCCTGCAAACCAGAATTTCGCGACCGCTCGATGCTCACGATGACGCGCACCGAAGCGATCCCCTATGCCTCAATGAAGGCCGGGATCAACTGGGATTGGGAGACGATACCGCAGTATCTGGATTCACTCGATCGCTCGCCGAAAGGGGTCAACTGTATCCAGTACATGCCGACCGCCTCGCTGATGACCTATGTGATGGGCCTCGAGGCGGCCAAGACGCGTCCCGCGACCGAATCCGAACGGGCGGAGATGGCGCGGATACTCGATGAGGGTATGGACGCAGGCCTTTGTGGGTTTTCGATCCAGCGCCTGGGACCGAACTCCGTGCAAGCGGACTTTGACGGGTCGCCGATGGTTACGGATACCATGTGCGACGAGGACATCCTGAACCTCGCGCGGGTGCTCCGCAGGCGCGACGAAGGTTTCATGGAAATTACCCAGGGCACGGGCGATGCACGTGTCGACCTGGGATTCGTCGAAAAGCTGGCCGATGAATCGCAGCGCCCCATTCTGTGGCAGGCAATCATTCCCACCCGCAACAATCCTGAGATTCATCGCCGCAGTATGCGTTTCGTCGAGCGCAATCGAGCGAAGGGGCGTCAGATCTTTGGTCAGGCTGGGACCGTCCGCAGTGGCTTCGCTTTCACGCTTGAGAACTGGAACCTCTACGACACGCTTCCCGAGTGGCGCGTGTTGACCACTGGCACCAAGGAAGAGAAGCTCGCCAAGATGAAGGACCCTGCGCTGCGCACGGCGGTCATCCACGCCAACGACAACTGCGACAACAACTTCAAAGCGATTCAGGCGGGGGTCGGCGGCAATCCGAGACATTTGATCGTGCAGTGGGTCGAGAATATCGAGTCACTGGAGAAATACGTGGGCAAATCGCTCGGCCAGATCGGCATGGAAGAGAGTAAGCATCCGATCGAAGCGATGCTGGATATTGCGGTGGCGAGCGGTCTCAAGGCGGAGTTCCTCGGCCCTAATCGTGGCTTCAATCCGGAGTACATGGCTGAGATCATCAACAACTCGCAATTCACCTTCCCCGGGGTCTCCGACGGCGGCGCGCATACCAAATTCTTCACCGGCGGTGCGTTCACGACGGACTTTCTCCGCTGGCTGGTACGCGATGAGCAGAAGATCACGCTGGAAGAGGCTCACTACCGGATGTCGGCGTTGCCCGCGCACGCGGCGGGCTTCCGTGATCGCGGCGTGCTGCGCGAAGGTGCCGCCGCCGACGTCGTAGTGTACGACCTCAACCGTCTGGGCATTGAGCCGGACTGGGTCGGCGAGATTGTCCACGACCTCCCGGGCGGTGAATGGCGACGAGTGCAGCGCCCGCACGGCTATCGCTCAATCATAGTGAACGGGATTGAGACCTTTAACGAGGGCAAGTGCACGGGTGCGACCCCGGGTAAGCTCCTTCGCCACGGTCACGCCTGATTAGAATCTGAGCGCGACCAAAGATCTAAAAACAAGACGCGCCGCCTCGTAAGGAGGCGGCGCGTTGTTTTAGGGACGTCGGCGCCGGAGATTTCGCCCAGCCCAATGTCCTAGCCCAATTCGAGACCCTCGAGGTCGTCCTTCTCACGCCATTTGGCCATTAGCGCGTTGAAGGCGTTGATACCTGGTGCGTAAGCATTGGCGCCAAAGCCATCAGAGCCTGGCTCGAAGTGGCCTTCGTTGTTGTAGTAACCCGGTGTGCAGTTTGCGAGGAAGCGCGCTGCAACGACGGCTAGGCGCTTGATTTCCGCGACCCATTCGGTCTCCGCTTTCTTGGTCGGATGCGAGTAGCGAAAGCCGCGGTCCATCACCTGTTTGATGATGTAGCGGATGTGCTGAGCCTGATCGTCCAGCACCGAGGTCAGGTTGACCGAGACGCCGTTCTGCGACGGTCCCAGGATGAAGCAGTTGGGAAAACCATGGCTCGAGAAACCGTGGTAGGTCTTCATCCCGTCGGCCCAATAGTCGGTCAAGGTAACGCCGCCCATGCCGATCACCTCGTAGCCCGCGCGTCGAGTCCACGCCGTGCCGACCTCGAAACCCGTCGCGAAGATGATGCAATCGACCGGGTACTCGACGCCGTTTGCAACGACGCCCGTCTTGGTGATCCGCTCGACACCCTGGTTGCCGCTGGTGTCGATCAGCTTCACGTTTGGGCGGTTGAAGGTCGGCAGGTAGCCGTCGTTGAACGTCGGCCGTTTGCAGAACTGCCGGTACCAGGGTTTTAAGGCCTCGGCGGTGGCGGAATCGGTCACCGTTTGATCGACTCGTGCCCGGACGCCGTTCATCTTCTGAAAGTCGGCCATTTCCATGAGCATCGCAGCCTGGCGCTTCGAGAATTCGGCTGCCCGATGGGTCTTTTTCGCTGCGATGCCGAGGTTGCGGAAGATGTCCGTCCAGCCGTCGTTGACCATGTCCTCTTCGACCGGAACACCGATCACCATGTTATTGAAGTTCTCGCGCCGTTCCCGCTGCCAGCCCGGCCTCAAACTCTTGGCCCATTCCGGATCGGTGGGTTTGTTGCCTCGCACATCCACCGACGAGGGGGTGCGTTGAAAGACATAGAGCAGCTTGGCGTATTCGCCGACAAACGGTACGCACTGGATCGCGGTAGCGCCCGTGCCGATGACCGCGACCCGCTTGTCGGCGAGCTTGGTCAGACCGCCCGAATGGTCGCCGCCGGTATACTCGTAGTCCCAGCGGCTGGTGTGGAAGGTGTGGCCCTCGAAGTCGGCGATGCCGGGGATCGCCGGCAATTTGGGTCGGTTGAGGGGACCGGTGGCCATGACCACAAAACGCGCGCGCATGGCGTCTCCGCGATCGGTCGTGACGATCCAACGTGCGTCGTTTTCGTCCCAGCGCAGTTCCGTTACGCAGGTTTGGAAGCACGCATTCTCGTAAAGATTGTAGTGCTTTGCGATCCGCTGCGAGTGCTCGTAGATCTCGGGAGCGAAGGAGTATTTTTCCTTCGGCATGTAGCCGAGCTCCTCGACTAGGGGCAGGTAGCAGTAGCTTTCGATGTCGCACTGGGCGCCGGGATAACGATTCCAGTACCAGGTGCCACCGAAGTCTCCGCCCGACTCGATGATGCGCACGTCCTTGATGCCGGCCTCATGGAAACGTGCGCCGCCCAACAATCCGCCGAAACCTCCGCCGATGATTACCACGCTCACCGAGTCGGTAAGCGGGGCACGAGTGAACCCCGGCTTGACATAAGGATCGCCTAAGTAGTGAGCGAACTTACCGGTGACTTCGACATATTGGGCGTTGCCATCGCCGCGAACCCGCTTGTCGCGCTCCTGCCGATATTTTGCGCGCAGCTCATCCGCATCAAACTCCAGCTTCAAATTAGCGATAAACGTCTCATCATCCATTGTTCTTATCCCATGCGTCTGGTTTGGAGGTCTTCGTCAGATCCTCGCCCTTCATAATCGCCAACTCTTACAGTAGAGCACAAATCAAATTCAAGACGCAGGCGGCAGGGACCGACGCCTGGATCGCGAAATTGCGCTCAATTTGAAAGACCGTCCGGAGATGCCGGGGGTCAACGAGCTCTTCTTGCGAACCGTCGAGACTCCCTTCAATTACGAGAACATGCACGCCTATTCCGCAGGGGCAGTGATGGCGATCCGGCGGACCATCTGGAGAACGTTACGATTTCCACTGCGGCGGTAGCTCGCCTCATCCACAAACGCGCGCAGTAAGCGAAGGCCTAATTTCCCCAGCACCCGTGACTCCGCTGGCACATCCAGGTCCTGGAGTGGTTGGGCCAGCGGATCGAAAGGTTTGCCATTGTCGGAAAATTCGATCCTCAATCGATCCTGCTCGAGCGACAACGCAATTTCAGCGGTGCACCCGCCCGACCCTTCGACCAACCCGTACTCACAGAGGTTCGTCACCAGCTCCTCGAGCAGGATCGTCACCCGGTTTCGGTCACCGGTGCCGATCCCGTGGTGTTCGGCGAAGTCGGCCACAAACGCCTCTACCTGTTGCATAGCCACGGGCTCGGCCTGAACGGTCAAGTGAGAGGACATCGCTCCTTTCTATATCGTTCCAGAATTTCTATCGTTCCAGAACCCCTTGTCGCTGGTTTCCGACTCGCCGAGAGGTTACTCTCGCCAACCAAGATGCTTACCCAGTTCAAGGTCTTTTGGCCAAGGTTGGCAATCGTTCTGTGCATGATCGGTACGATGGCGATTGCAACAGCGACACCCGCAGCCTCGCAGAACCAGATAGCGCAGATCAAAACGGTCTCGGGGCAGGTCAAGGTAGAGCGCGACAGTGGCCAAACCTCCCCAAAAGCGGGTGATCTTCTCTTCGAAAAAGACACCATCGTGACGGGGGCCGACGGCTCGATTGGCATCACCTTCATTGACAACACCGTTATGTCGGCCGGTCCCAATAGCGAGATCTCGTTGGAGCAATTCACGTTCGATTCGAGCAATTTCAACGGTTCCATGCTGACCGAGCTACGCAAAGGCACGCTCTCGGTGGTCTCGGGCGATATTGCGCGCAGCTCTCCCGGAGCGATGAAGGTGAGAACTCCGGCTGCCACTCTCGGGGTGCGGGGCACCCGGTTCGTCGCGGAAGCGACGAGTGATCAATGATCAAGCTGCGCTGGGTGACTCTCCTGCTGGTACTTGGAGCGCTGGGCGGCGGTTGTGCTGAGAAGCAGCATGAACTGTTCGTGGTATTACCCAACCCGGATGGAACCTCCGGTGCGATCACCGTCAGCGAGGGACAGAACTCGGTCGTGCTGGATCATCCTTACGCCGCCGAGGAGGTCAAAGGTGACAAGCTTAAGCCAACAACCAGCGACTCCGCTCAGGTGCAGCAGCTCTTTGGCACTGCCCTTGCCGCCCAACCGATTCTGCCCGCGCATTTCCGGCTTTATTTTCTGAAAGACAGCGACGTGCTGACGGGCGAGTCTCAGCGGCAGTACAAGAACGTTTTCGAGGACATCAAACACCGCCCCGTCTACCAGGTCGAGGTCATCGGATACACTGATACGCTTGGCCAACAGCCCTACAATCAGCAGCTTTCCCTCAAGCGTGCCGCCAGTCTGCGCGACGAGCTGGTACGCGATGGTCTCAAGCCGGATTCGATTACAATTGCAGGACGAGGAGAACTCGATCCGGCAGTGCCGACCGGCCCCCAGGTTTCTGAACTGCGCAATCGCAGAGTGGAGATTACCGTCCGTTAAGGCTGTTGCCGTGCCAGGATAACGCGACCAGCGTTATGTCGTCGGCTTGGTCTGCGCCGGTAGCGAATCGGCGAATGTCAGCTCGCACCAACTCGACCAGGGCTCGGGCGGTCGCCTCGCGGGAAGACGCGAGCAATGCCTTCAAGCGGGTGATCCCGTAGAAGACGTGGTCTTTATTTTCCGACTCAGTGGCGCCATCGGTATAGAGTAACAGCAAATCGCCGGCTTGGAGGCGAAGTCGCTCGACCGGGCAAACGAGGGGATCGACCGCTCCCAACGGCGGTCCGCCTCGTCCCGACAGCTCCCTGGGCTCTGCGTCAAGCCGCAACACGAACGGTGGATCGTGGCCCGCGTTGACGTACGCGAGCTGTCCGGAAGAGAGGTCCAGGATTCCAGCAAAAGCGGTTACGAACATCATGTCCGCCCCCTCGTCGGCCATCTCGGCACTGGCGGCAGTAATCTTCGTACTTGCTTCCGCGAAGGCCAGATCGAGCGCGTCTCCGTGTTTCGAGATCGCGCTGCGCAGGATCTCTTTGGTCATTGCCATAAAGAGTGCGGCGGGAACCCCCTTGCCCGAGACGTCAGCGATCGCGAAGGAGAGCCGTCTTGAGTCGAGCAGCAGGAAATCGTAGAAGTCGCCGCCAACCATCCTTGCCGGTTCAATGGTCGCAAACATATCCACGTCGTTGCGCTGGGGCGGTCCGAGGAACTTGTGCGGGAGCAGGCCCATCTGAAGCGAGCGGGCGGCGCTTAGTTCGCCATCGATGCGAGCTTCGATCTGGCGCCGATGCTCGAGTTCAACTGCTAGCCGGTGGCGCCCGGCTTCGGTGGAAATGAGGCTCCAAACCAGCATCACACCGAAAATGATCGTTGAGGAAACGATCGCATAGACCCCGGCGACCAGTACCTGGAACCATACAAAGCTTACAAAGGTGGCGGCCAAAACCGTGGCTGCCATCGCAACGAAGCCTATGGCGGCCAACGAAGGGCGCGAATAGGGCAGGGCGAAGATCGTCAGCAGACCGGTCACGATGATCAGCGCGACCTCCATCTGATCCCAGAAATGTGGACGGAGCAGGAGGCTGTGGGTCAGCATCGATTCAAGAAGCTGAGCGTGTATCTCGACCCCGGCCATTAGTCCAAGCGGAGTTTGGCGAAAATCGGCCCCGTTCTGGCTGGTAATGCCCAGGAGCGCGAAGTTTCCACGCAGCTCCGTGGCCGCAAGCGTGCCATCGAGCAGATCGGCAGCGGAGATGTAACGATAGTCATAGGATTTGGAAAAATACGGATACGCGCGGCCACGGACATCGGTCCGGAACAACACGTCACCGAGGGTGGCCGCCTCGATGCCGTGGCGGCTGGTTATGATCCCAACCGAGCCCAGCGATACTGCGACGCGAAGCATCTCGAGTGCGAAGGTGGGAATGAGGTCGCCCTGGACGACGATAAACATCGGAACCGACCGGGTTATTCCGTCGGCACCCGGGTTATCGACGAGCGAACCCGCGCCGCGCTCCGCCCTTCTCAGTTCGGGCACACTGCTAAGCAAATATGGGTACTCGGGAAGGAAGGGTTTGGGACTCCCGCCCGCTTGGCGAACGATTGTGATCCGCACGGGTAAGGTCGGGGCCAAGGCGGGATCGTCGGTAACCGCTACTCCCAGCACGGTCGGCACCTTTTCGAAGGCCTGCGCGAGGAGTACTTCGTTATCCGGCAGACCATCGAGTTGCTTCGCGATCGGGGGCGGTAGATCCGGCAGGAGGCGGGCAAGGTTTTTCGGCGAATAGCGGTCGGGTTCTGAAAAAATGATATCCACGCCCAGGACTCGCGGATCTTGCATCGCGATTTGGCTTACCAGACGGGCCATCAGGGTTCGCGGCCACGGCCATTGCCCATACCTTGCCAGACTGCGGTCGTCGATGGCGACGATGCGCACTCCCATGGGCTGATAGGAGCGGGGGGCGATCCGCTGTTCCAGATCAAAGCTGCGTAGTGAGAGTGCAACCACCAGCGAGGGATTCAATAGGCGCAGCATCACCAAGAGCAGCAGCGAGACAAGCGCCGCGACGCACCCCGGCCTAGCCAATGCACTCTGCAAACGGTCGAGGAAGGGTGAGATTCGAATGGGTAGTCCTCAAACGGGGATTTCGAGTCCGTCGTAGGCGGAGGTTATCGTCAGCTTGCGCCCCGGGTCGTTGATTTCTGCGTAGCGTCGCGTTTCCGCGAGGATTCTTTCCAGCATGTGGTCATCATGGATGGGTTCATGATGGAACATCACCAGGTGTTTGGCACCGGCTAACTGCGCCAATTCGACACCGACGATGTTGCTGGAATGACCCCAGTCTTCCTTCACCGAGATCTGCTCGGCGAGGGAATACATCGCATCGAAGATGAGTAGGTCTGCATCGCGGAAGTGCTCGACGAACGGATAAGTCTTGTCGAGAGTTTCGTACTTGTGTTCGGAATCGGTGGAATACACGACGATCTTGTTTTGGTGCGAGAAGCGGTAGCCGTAGGAATTTCCCGCATGATTTTGCACAAACGACCGAACCGAGACGCCGCCAACGATGTCGTAGCTGCGGCCGGGTTCGAGCTCGACAAATTCAATCGTCGCACCAAGGGTTCGAAAATCTACTGGAAAGGTCGGGTTCGATTGTTGGCGCTCGAGTGCCTCACGCATGACCTTATGGCTGCCGTAGATGCGGATCACGTTGCCGGGAATGTAGGCGGGGGTAAAAAAGGGGAAGCCCATGATGTGATCCCAGTGCAAATGAGACAGGAACACGTGGTAGCGCCGCGGCTGGCCGGGGCCGTATTTGCCGAGGACCCGATTTCCGAACTCGCGAACGCCAGAGCCAAGATCGCACAAGAGGTACTCATCGCCGCCGGTCACAAGTTCGACACAACTTGAATTCCCGCCGTAAGTTCCGCGGGTCGGAAAGGGGAGCCGGTCGATAAACGCCTCGATCGCCTGGTCGCTACTGAGGTTCTCGCCGCGTGCCGCCACCAGCGCGTCACGGATTTTCGAGCGCACGGCCAGATAATTGAGCGGCGCGGGCAGCGAACCCCGAGTCCCCCAGAAACGCACCAGCATCGTCTTTGGCCCCGCTCAGGTGCGCGCGGAGTGCATCGCGGCGCGGGCGTCGGCTGCGGTGTCGAAGACCTGCACCACCTGGTCGAACCGGCTGATCGTGAAGACTTCATTGACCAGGGGCGAAAGCGCGGCCACCGCGATGCGTCCGCCCCGTGCTTTCGCTCGTCTTGAGGCCATCATCAGTGCACGCAGCCCCGCGCTGGAAATGTACTCTACGGATCCAAGATCGATCACGACTGCGTCGTTTGAATCAACCCAGGCAAGCAGCCGTGTCTGAAAATCGGGACTGCTGTCGTTGTTGATGCGCCCGACCGGTCGCAACACCAGGATTCCGTCTTCACGTTGTTCGCCGATCTCCACGCTTTTGCCCCCATGGGTGGGGAGTCCGTCCGGATGTGCGCTGATTTTTGTCTTTTCTGGGGCACGCTGGCAAGCGAGCGATTTCCCGCTCGGCGGGACGGACCGGTCCGATTATGCGCCAGCAACGGTTGGCGAGGGTTTGCCACCAGCCCTAAGTTTACCAGGTGCCGGAGTTCCGCAGCGCCATCTCGGTCCTTGCAACGAGCCTCGGCGTCGCTACGTGAACCTTATTGCACCTTAGGCGTAGGAACCTAGCCACCGGCACCTCATCCAGATTAAAGCGTACTGAGTAACCGCGGAAACATGGTCGGAGAGTCACCGGTCAGTCGGATTGGGTTTTCGGCAGACGGAATACTAGTATTCGGTGAGTTGCGCGATGGAGTGTTGACCATGACCGGAATAATCGATGCTGATGGGCATATCGTCGAGCCGCGTTCTTTCTGGCCGGACTACATCGAAGCCAAATTTCTCGACCGGATGCCGAGAATCACCAAGGATGCGGACGGCGTCGAGCGAATTGCGGTAGGTGACAAGGTAGCCCGAAGTAGTATCTATGCACCTGCGGCCATGTGCATCCCGGGCGGGCTGGCTAGCCCGGAATCGATGCGAAAGCTTTCGTGGGACGACCTGCGGCCCGGAAGCTTCGATCCTCACCACCGTCTTAAGGACATGGATTCGGAAGGCATCGACGTTTCGGTGTTATTCCCCTCGATTGGCTTAGGGTTCGTCGCGATCACCGATCCGGAACTCGCGACCGCCGCATGCCGCGCCTACAACAATTGGATGAAGGATTTCTGCGCGCCCGCACCCAACCGCCTCCGCAGCGTTGCCCTGGTACCACTCCACGACATAGGTAGCGCCACCGCGGAGATGCGCCGGGTTGTAGTCCAGCACGGGGTCAAGGCGATCCTGGTACGTTCAAACCCCTACAACCGAAGGCTGCTGAGCGATCCTGCCAACGATCCGTTCTGGGCCGAGGCCCAGGCTCTGGATTGTACGATCGCGTTGCATGCGGCGGTCAGCGGAGACATGCCGACGGCAGGATTCGATCGGTATCACGATTTCTTTCAGCGTATGATTATCTCCCACCCGCTTGAGCAACAGATGGCCTGCATGGACATCATCTGCGGCGGGGTGCTCGAGAAATATCCTCGACTACGGTTTGCTTTCCTGGAGGCGGGCGGCGGATGGGTCCCATGGTGGCTTGCGCGGCTGGACGAATTCTACGGAAAGATCGGCCACATGGTGCCCAAAGCGCGAATCAAGCCGAGTGAGTATTTCCGCCGTCAATGCTTTTGTTCGTGCGAACCAGACGACATAGCGCTAAGGACTGCGGCAGTGCTCGGCATCGACGAGCACTTGATGTGGGCGTCCGACTATCCACACTACGACTGCGAATTTCCGGGGGCGGTCGATGAACTGCGTGCGCATTGCGCTGCACTGCCCGAGGATTCTCAGCGCCGGATAATGGGCGAGAATGCGGCCCGGTGCTATGGATTGAACTGAAGGGGCGAATTCAGTCAGCCGGCTCGGAATCGCACGCCGAGCTTTAGTATCATTCCGGGCAAATCTCGGACCGAAACGAGAGGATGGCGACGATTAGACGACCTCCTGCGGCGTAAAGCATCTCGCGCCCTGTGATTGAAATCCGGATGGAGGAACTGTCATCCGATTCAACTCTTCAGATGCTCACCGGGTCGAGTCGGCCGGCGAGCACGTGTAGCGCTTCGAATAGGTAGTACGTACCCCAAATCAATTCATGTCGAGTGGCGACACCGATGCGCTTGTTAAAACATCCATCCCACAAGCCGCCCTCCGGTCCAAGGTGGCCCTCGATTAGTGCGCGGACGGTCGCTTCAGCGGCAGAGCGCCACCTTTGACGCTGAAACTCGTCGCGCGTAAGCGCGGACAGTTTGAGCAGGCTCGCCGCTGCGATCGCAGTTGCCGAGGTGTCGCGATTGGTGTTGGGAATCGCAGGATCGTCGAAGTCCCAGTAGGCGATTCGATCTGCCGGCACATGTGCCAGCCACCAGTCCGCTGCTTTGGAGGCGGGCTCCAGAAAGGAAGGATCTTCGCACCATTGCGCACTCAGCGCCCATCCCAGCATTCCCCAAGCTTGTGCGCGGGCCCACGTACTGCGGTCAGTTATTCCCTTGTGCGTATACCGCCGCAGTACCGCGCCGGTCGCGGGGTTGAAGGAAGCGGACTGGCAAATCGATCCGTCGGGGCGGAGGCAAAACTCGACATGCCGCCTGGCATGATTTATCGCGATGGTCCGGAATTGATCGTCATCGCGACTCTCCCGGCCCGCCCACATCAGCAGCGCGACCGCCTGCACCATGTCGATTTCAGCTTCGGTCGCGCCCACATTTGAGACTTCCTCGAATGCCCGGCCAAGCGGAAGCACCCTGGCGCGCGGGTTATACATTGCGGCCAGCGCGCGAGCGGCCTCCACTGCAAGATCGCGTGCTTCGAGGTCACCGTTTAGGACCGAGCCCAACGCCGCGCCGTAGTAGAAGAGCAGGGCGCGCGATGAGCTCTCGGAAGCAAGCCGAGGACGCAATCTTTCGGTGAACTTGCGCGCCCACTCAAGCCATTGCTCGCGATCGCTGATCGGTCCGCTATAAGCGCCAAGCCACAGCAGCGCGTTGAAGTAACCCCCCGTCCAGTCGCCATCCGACGACCATGTCCAGCGTCGTGTCTGCGGGTCGGCGAAATGTGGAAATCCCTGGTGTTCCGACCGCGCCGTATTCTCGACCCGGGCGCGGATGCGCGAGATCGCATCATTCCACGTGAGATGGTCCATCGCTGGCTCTCCAGACTCTCAGTGGGGCATGCGATCCACGACAGCGAGAACAAGCGCCGACGGAGTTACCGCACGAGCCAGAGGGAAAGTCGTTTCGGCAGCTAAGGGTCGTCATGCTCGTCTGTTCGAATTGTACACCCAGAAAAACCATCACCTCTCGGTTAGCGAGCCGACCGGGAGCCAAGCGATGGCGTCGCGCTGGCTTGGGCTTTGATGGTGGGGTTAGTAGAGTGCGGTAGAACGCCCAAGCCGCGAGGGAACCCAAGCCATGGCTCTAATTACGTTCGACGCTTATGCCAACAAGTATCACCATATTAACATGGAGCGACGCGACGGTATTCTCCAGCTGACGCTGCACACTAACGGCACCGAACTCAAGTGGGGCATGGGCCCGCATGAGGAGTTGTCTTACGCGTTCAATGATATTGCTCGAGACCGTGATAACCGCTGTGTGATCATAACCGGTACCGGCAATGCCTTTTGTTCGGAAATTGACGCCGGTGCTGGACGCGGCGCTCCGATCCGAGGCGACGGGTCGCCCCAGCCGGCAGGGGTCCGCTCCACGACCTGGGACCACATTTACAGCGACGCGAAGTACCTGCTCATGAATCATCTCAACATCGAGGTGCCGATGATCGCCGCGGTCAACGGTCCAGCCCTGATCCACGCGGAGATCGCGGTCCTGTGCGACATCGTGTTGGCATCCGAGAATGCCGCGTTTCAGGACGCGCCACATTTTCCAAACGGTATAGTACCTGGCGATGGCGTCCATATAGTTTGGCCTCTGGTGCTCGGCCCCAATCGGGGGCGGTATTTTCTTCTGACTGGTCAGAAACTCTCGGCGCGGGAGGCGCTCGATTTGGGCGTGGTGAGCGAGGTTTTGCCACCGGAGCAGTTGTTGGCGCGGGCCTGGGAACTCGCGCGCCAAATAACATTGAGACCGTCGCTTGCGGTGCGCTACGCACGTGTCGCACTGACTCAACAGCTTAAGAAGCTGATGCTCGAAAACCTCGGGTACGGACTCGCGCTCGAGGGCCTGGGTGCAGTGCAATCGTGGCCCGGAGCACGCAGCAGGAGCTGATGATTCGCGGACTGACTTCTTGCTCACGTGGATCATCCTTTGGATCGCGCGTCGCGTTCGGCTGGCCACCGCTGTTTTCTCTAGTTCGAAGCTCTTAGTGATTCTGAGGGGCTTGCGAGAGTGAGCTTGTCCTGTCCCTGCAGCAAGACAATTCTTCGACCTCGCGGCACCGCATGAGACTGGCCAGCGACGGTGTGGAGCGCCATCGTACTGCGATCGCGGTGCCCGCAACGCCGATCGATTCGATTTGGTCTTGGTCGGGCGTACGATGTGTTTGAAAGCGTGACGACGGACTTAGTTTTCTTCGGAGGTTAGAAGACCATGGCCGAGGCCGCACCGGACCGAATCCTCTACAGCTGCGAGGACCGCATCGCCACCCTCACGCTCAACCGCCCAGACAAACTCAATGCATTCGATGATGAGCAGGTGGTACGGCTCCGCGATGCGCTGCGCCGCGTGGATGCGGATGAGGCAGCCCACGTTGCATTAATCACCGGCGCGGGTCGCGCATTCTCGAGCGGTGCCGACGTGCATCAGCGTCAACTTCGCAAGCGTGAAGAGTTGGAACGCTACGGTGGGCCGCAGGCCCCCGGCGCCAATGCGGGTGACCTGCTGACCCACGCGGTCAACTGGAAGCCCGTGATAGCTGCGGTTCATGGCTATGCTTTGGGCCTGGCATTGGGGTTAGTGCTGGAATGCGACCTGATCGTCGCCGAGGAAGGCACACGCTTTCAGATAACCGAGGTGTCCCGCGGGCTGGGAGGGGCAAGGCAGTGGGGTCTGATGCAGTTACGCGGGGGTGGCGCACTCGCCAACGAAGTGGCGCTGACCGGGCGCTTTTTCAGCGCCGAAGAAGCACTAGCGGCTGGGATCATCAATCGCGTGGCGGCCGCTGGTCAACACGTTTCGGTCGCCAGGGAACTGGCTCGCGAAATTCTCAAAAATCCGCCTCTCAGTGTTCGGGCCACCGTTCGCACGCGACGATGGCAGCTTGAGGTGCTGGGCCGTGAGATCGCGATGCAGATGCAACCTTGGAAGCTCTACCTGAGCCAGGATTTCACCGAAGCGGCGCGCGCTTTCGTGGAGAAGCGAGAGCCAGGTCCCTTCAAGGGACGTTGAGGCGCGCAGAGGGCTTGAGCAATCTCTTGGATGGTGGTTTCACTCGCAACGCCCGCGGGCACAGTCCTTTGGCGATGCTCAAACGGTGGACGACATCAACACCTCGCTTTTTCACGGTGACTGCTTCACTCGTGCACACGGCACCACGCGGTGCAGGGCCGTCGATCGAAGCCTCGGGTGTGCCCCGCGCTCATCGGGCAAGCGACTTGCCTTACCCGTTAAACGGCTCGATCAGCTCAAGAAAAGTTCCGTCCGGGTCCTTGAAGCAGAAGAATTTTGCTCCCGCTCCGCCGGCGAATCGGATGGTCACCGGTTCGGAAACCATCTCAACACCCTCTGCGCTCAGGCGCGCGTACTCCGCTTCGATGTTCTTGGTAAAGAGGGCGATGCGAGCTATCCCCGCATGGTAAAGATTGGGGTAGGGCGGAGTCTCGGTGAGCGGCTGCTTCCACTCGATCAGATCGATTCGCGTAGCCCGGGGATCGTCGCTTAGCGCGAGCAGCGCCGCTCTTGCGCGACTGTTGGGAACGTTCAGGCCTTTATCATTTCCTCGGTTGAGTCCCTCGCCCAGGTCCGTGACCAGTTTGAACCCGACCATTTTGTAAAACGCGAGAGATCGCTCGAAATTCGTGACATTGATATTCACATGGAACACAGATTTGATCATTGAAATCCTCCCGGTGGAATGTGGCGCCGGTCTTAAACAGCGCGACGCTGTTTTACGAGGTAGTTTAGGTTGCTGGGCATCGTAGGGGCTGAATCAGCCGCCTTCAAAGCCGGCAAGCACCGACCTGGCCGACTTCCTCAGGTTGTTGGTGACGTTTCCGGGCTTGGGCCCTATGGACCTTCTATAGAGCTATCTCCCGAAGCCCCTTATCAGTCTGTATCCCTTTGAGATTCACGGGCACAATTTCGCGCCTATCTCGGAATCAAGGGAAGCAAAAGATAAGAGGGCATACTATCCTGGTGAAATACCGTTTGACGTGCGGGCGTGCTCTTTGTACCCGCTCCGAACGGCTCGCCGCTATTGAGGTTGCGGTCGAAGCGTGGAAAGTTGCTCGAGCTGACCTCGAGCCGGATGCGGTGCCCCCGCCGGAAGACGTTACTTGTTGCCCACAGATCGATGGTGAACAGATACGGTTTTCCGGCCTCCATCAGCTTGGGCTCGCTGGCGGATTCCCGGTATCGGGCACGAATGATCCCATCGAGAAGGTTCTGGGCGTAGCCGTCCGGGTGAACATCGATGAGTTTCGCGGTAAAGTCGGTGTCGACCGCCGAAGAGGCTGCCCACAAGACTACGCTGACCGGTCCGGTGATCTCGACCGGCTGTTCGAGCGGATCCGAAGTATAGAGCAAAACGTCCGCTCGCTGTTCAACCGGTCGTTGGTCCTGAACGCCGATATCAATAGCCAGGTTGTTACCGCCCAACGATGGGACCGGATTGTCTGGATCGTAAACGTAGGTATCGGGTGGTTCGGCATCCGGTGGCACGGTCGAAAGTGCTCCGTCACCGGCGAGGGTGTTGGCGCCCTTCTGGCTGTGCAGGAAATAACGCACCTGTTGCATATTGGGTGGCGGCCAGTCGGACAACTTTTGCCAGCGATTTTCGCCCAGCGTGAAGATGGTGACCGGCGGCTCCTCCATAACTCCGTTGTCTACATCCTTGAGCCAGTAGTCGAACCAGCGCAGAAGAGTTTCGTTTAGATCGATCAGCGCCGCGGGCCCGAAATCGATATCTCCGGCACCGCGCGAGCTCGGCACATTATAAGGGAGCAGGTGACCCCAGGGCCCGATGATCAGGCGCTGGCCGCGGCGCGCCTTTTCGAAGCTACTGTTAGCCTTGATGCTGCAAAATGCACTCGGGGCTCCTTCGCCGAAAATGTCATACCACGAGCTAACGTGCAGCATCGGGACCCTGATGCTCGCCGCATGGCGGTTTACGTTGGCCCGATACCAGTACTCTCCATCGTCGGCGTGCGCGATATGATCGGCAAGGTACGGCGCAGTCTCCTTGAGGAGCTCCACCCAATCCTTGATTGGAAGGTGCCGATACCAGTGTTCGGTAAGGGGAGTGAAAGCGTTCTGTCCGAAACGAGTTTGCCGAATGAGCGGAAACTCTCCTCCCTCCACGTACTCCTTGGCCTTCTCGAAGAGGTCATTGCGCTTTACCCTTCTCAGCGTGTGGAGTCCCTTGAAGATCGCATAGGGAAGCATCCACCCCCACAACGAAACGCCGCCGGTATGGTAGATCCAGCTCGCGTGATAGTCCGAAGACGCGGAGACCGGCGCCATCGCCTGTAGCGAAGGCGGCATGGGGTCGTTACAGGCAATCATGTACTGCGTCAGTCCGAGATAGGATTGCCCGGTCGTGCCTACGCGGCCGTTCGACCAGGGAAGCCGCGCGGCCCACTCAACCGCGTCGTAGCCGTCGGCGATCTCCTGGAAAATCGTGTTGTACTCACCTTCCGATTCGAACCGGCCGCGACAATCTTGCATGACCGTGACATAACCGTAACGAGCATAGAGATAGCTGGCACCGTTGGGGTCATCGGACCCTTTTTTGTTGTAAGGGGTGCGGCTGAGCAGAACCGGAAAACGTCCTGAACTCTCCGGACGGATCACGTCGGCGAAGAGGGTGACTCCGTCGCGGGTCTTCATAGGAATGCTTTTTTCGGTAGTGACTTTGTAGGTCTTGCGTGCGGGTACAATCACAGAAGCCTCCTTGGAAGGTCCGTGTCATCGGATGTCTGTTGCCTTGGTAAGTGATGCACGACCGTCACTCTGATTTGGGTAAAGCATTTCAATCAACTATGCCGGCCGCGTGCAGCACCTCTGTGGTGTGTTGTCCAAGCTTGGGGGGCGGCAATCGAATCGACTCCGGAGTCTCGGAAAAGCGGGCGACCGGACGCACCGTCGTGAACTTTCCGGCGGTGGAATGGTCGATCTCCGTGATTGCGCCAAGTGCGCTCACTTGCGGATGAGCGAGCAGAACCGGATAGTCCATAAATGGTACTGCGTCTCCGCCGATACTGTGAACCAGGCTCATGATCTCGTCGCGGGGTCGGTTCTGAAACGCTTTTTCCCAGATCGGTTTTACTTCGGCGGCATACCTTCCAATACTGGTCGCCGCGCGTCCGTAATCATCGAAACGTGGATCGGCTAGCACGTGTTCCATGCCGAGTTCCAGGATCAACCGATCCCAATCCTCACTGCTGGCGCGCCGAAGAATAAAGTACAGGGAACCATCTTTCGCTTGATAACCGTAGTTGGGTGGGGCGGTGTAGTGGTCGAGGTGGAATCCATACCAGTCGTCGGGATCGCTCAGCGAGTGCCACATGATCCCGCGCAGATGCAGGAGCGATCCGAACTCGCTGACCGCCACCCGCTGCCCATCTCCGGTTCTCAGCCGATGAAATAACGCCGCTAGAATCGCCTGCGCGGCAAAGATCCCGGTGTTGAGACTCGCGACGTCTGCCCCAACCCGCACGGGCTTCTCCCCGATACGTCCCAACGACGCCGTGTATTCGGCCATCGCCTGCACGACCAGTTCCGAGGCGGTGGCATGACGAAGGGGACCGTCCTCGCCAAACGGAGTTATCGAGCAATAGATCAACTTTGGATTTGCTTCACGCAGTTGAGCGTAACCAAGCCCGATTCTCTCCGCGCCGTCAGGCCCGAAATCCTGAACCAGCACATCGGCACTCGTTGCAAGTTGCACCGCTGCTTGGCGGCCGTATGCAGTTTCGAGGTCGAGCACGACGCTCTTTTTGTTCCGATTGAGACTTAGGAAAACCGCACTTTCTTCACCGACGAAAGGGGGACCCATACGACGTGCAAAGTCGCCTGCCGGGGGTTCAATCTTGATGACCTCGGCTCCGCCATCGCCGAGTTGCATGCTAGAAAAGGGGCCACATAGTCCCTGCGTAAAGTCGATTACTCGAAAGCCGTCCAAGCTCCCACCGGTGGTCATTTCCCTACTCCAGTGCCCCGATCGTCGGTGATTCCAAGCTCTCTGAGCAACTCAACGGTGTGCTCGCCCGACCTGCCACCCGCCTGAATCGGCCCCGCCGGGGTGCGCTCGAAGCGCCAGGGCAGACCATCGACGTGCATGCGGCCCCAGTAGGGGGTGTCGAGTTCGACGAGGTGGCCGTTGGTGAGGACCTGCGGATGATGGCGCAACTCGTCAAACCGCAGGAATGGTCCGTTGGGTACTCTCTCCTTGTTCAAGCGGATGGTCCACCAGGCTGCCGGTTTGGTCTTAAACCGTTCCGCCAGAATCGTGATCAGCTCAGCGCGATGCTCGACCCTGAGCGGATTGGTTGCGAAACGCGGGTCCGAAATCAGCTCGGAGAGGTCGAGAGCGCGGCAGAAGCCGGGCCATTGCTCGTCGCGCTCGACACCGATCGCCAGGTATCTGCGATCCGCGCACTCAAACGCCTCATGCGGTGCGGTGGTGGCAGCGGCGCTGCCGAGCGGGTCAGGTTGTCGGCCGGTCGCGAAGTACTCGGCCAGCCGCGTGGTCTGTAGTGCCATTGCCGCGGTTAACATTTCGATTTCGATCAGTTGGCCGCGCCCGGTCCGCTCTCGAGCGATCAGCGCCTGGAGTACCGCCCGCGTGATTATGGTCGCGGTGGTGAGATCCAGATGCGCCAAGTGACGGAACATCTCGCCGCGTCCGTGTTCCGGGCCGGTTATGCTGCACCAGCCACAGAACGCTTGCACGGTGGGATCGATTCCGGCCTCACCCGCCATCGGGCCGACGCGTCCAAATGCTGAGGCAGCCACATAAATCAGGCGGGGATTAACCTTGGTGACGACGTGGTGGCCGAGCCCGAGACGCTCGACCGCGCCCGGACGCATGTTCTGGACGAGCACATCGCTCTTCTCGATGATCTTTAACGCAATTGCACGATCAGCTTCGCGCTTCAGGTCAAGCTCGATCATGCGCTTGTTGTGATTGGCGGAAATGTAGAGGACCGATTCTCCCTTGATGAACGGTGGCACCGCGTGTGAAAGCCGATCGCCGCCGGGAGCTTCCACCTTGATTACGTCGGCTCCAAGTGCTCCAAGGAGCTTGGTCGCCCACGGTCCTACGGCTGCGATGGTCAGATCAAAAACGCGGATGCCGTCGAGAATTTTTCCCACCGCGATTCCTCCCCCGTGATTCGGACCGCGTGTCCGACTCGGCTTTGCCAACGTTAGATCGACTCGCCTGCGATTGAAAACGGGGCTTGCTCCCGATTGAAAACCGATCGATTGTCTGCTCGGCGGATTGTTTGTCCGTAACGGACGAAGCCAATGGAAGGGACAAGACCAATGGCGGGACCACTCGAAGGTGTAGTTATCCTCGATCTCACTCAGCAGCTTGCCGGTCCCGGCGGTACCATGTTGTTGGGCGACATGGGTGCCACGGTCATCCGGGTAGATCCGCCGCCGGCCCAGGTGGTTGCGGACGTCGCACCCTCGGGCATGGTGCCCGGGGAAAAGTACTTGCGACGAGTCGATCTCAACATCGGGCGCAGCAAGCGAAGCATTGCCCTCGATCTCACCAAACCGCAAGCGCGGGAAATCGTCTACGCGATCGCGCGCCGCGCTGACGTGGTGTGCCAGAACTATCGTCCGGGAGTAGCAGAAAAACTGGGGATGGATCGCGAATCGTTCCGCAAGATCAAACCCGACTTAATTTATAGCTGCGTTTCAGCCTACGGCGATCACGGCCCCGAGAAGTTTCGACCTGGATTCGACATTGTTGCGCAATCGGGAGGTGGCTCGATGGTCCCGGGCCCCGATGGTTCCATGCCGAGTCCCACCGCCGTCCCGCTCGGCGACGTCACGGCATTTTGTTTGGAGGCCCTCGGCATCGTCGCGGCGCTCTATCATCGAAAGCTCACCGGCGAAGGTCAGGCGCTCAGCACCTCGATGCTTGCGGGGTCGCTGCTTCAAAATATCCTCAGGCTGATAACCATTGACAAGGTCGATCGCGAAGATCGACATGCTGCACTTGAGCACGCCCGGACGCTGGTGGCTGCGAAGGCGCCGTATAGTGAGGTATTAAACGCGACCGTGTCCGGATTGGGTGGCCAGCTTTCGCCGACCTTCTCGGGCGGCAACATCGTGACCGACGTCTACTATCGCGTTTTTAGAACCAGAGACGGGTATGTGACTGTCGGGTGTCTCAACCTGCGTCAACAGCGACGGATGAACGCAGCACTTAAGCTTGGCGACCCGCGGTTCGACTCTGGTGCGACCAGTGAGTCGATCAAGACGGAAGAGGCGAGGCTGAGGCTCGGACAATTGAAAGGAAAGGCCGAGGAGCGATTCGCCGCGCACTCGAGCGCCGAAATGCTGGAGCTTCTGGACGGTCAGGACATCGCGTGCGCGCCGGTTCTCAACGTGCTCGAGACATTTGATAGTCAGCATCTTTTGGAAAACCGCTATCTCGTCGAGTACGAGCATCCAAGCGCCGGTAAGACCACACTACTGGGCCATCCGATACGGTTCGAGAAGACGCCGATGAGGATTAAGCATCCAGCGGAGCCGGTGGGTGCTCGCGGTGAGGAAATACTTTCCTGGCTGGGGTATAGCCCGTTGCAAATCCAGTCACTTCGCGAGCAGAAGGTACTCTGTCAATAAGCTCGACGCCTCCGGCGAAGCCCGGTTTCGTGTCACAGGGCGCCTACGCGCGATTGTAGAGGCGCGCTCTGTGAGCCTGCCGACGCTCCTTGGGGATCTCGAAGGGACGGTCCAAACTCATGCGTGCTCGCCTGGGACGTTGGTGTGCCGTGCGCTGACCAGTCGCCCTCCGCCCAAGAAGCTCCGGGTTTCTCGGGAGAATAAGTCCTTCCCCCATGGTCGCTTCGGGGATGAACCGCCGTGTGGGCTCCGGCAATTCCACCAGTCCCGCTGGATCTCGACCAAAGCGGTGCGCAAATGTTACAAGCGAAACAATCCGGTGAGGAGGCTGAGCTAATGTCGCATAAGGGATTTTCTCACATCGGGCTCTCGACCCTGGACCTCGACAAGACGCGCGAGTTTTACGAGGGGGTGCTCGGCTTCAAACCAGTACGCTGCGACACGATCACGGTGAAGGAGGGTGGCAAGATTCGCCACATCTTCTTCGATACCGGTCGCGATCAGTTGCTCGCCTTCATGGAAGCACGCGAAGTTCCAGGCGTTCCGGCCGAATACGACGCCGGCATCAATCGCGGTCTAGGCGTGCCGAGCGCCTTCTATCATTTCGCGTTCGAAACCGGGAGCATACCGGGACTGGAACAGAAACGGGCCGAGTTGCTCGCCAAAGGCGTCAAGGTCAGCGAAATCGTCGATCATGACTGGGCGAAATCCATTTACTTCAAGGATCCCAACGGAATGCAGCTCGAGTATTGCTGCTATACGCGGGAGCTCAACCAGGATGACGCGCGCATGCAGGATCGCTTCGAGGCGTCGATAAAAGGAATGGGCCTCGACGACCGGATCGATATCGCGCCGAAAAAATAACCAGCCTAGGGCTGGAATCGATCAGCTCGATGGGCGTGTTTTCCCTGTATTGCACTCCCATACAATTTGCTAGACTGCTGGGCGTTCCGAAGGTCACATGAGGGGGGCGAACAACTCACGGAGTCTGCGCTTGGGCGCCGATGCTCGGCGGGGCGAACCGGTCGAAAAGACGGTCGCCGGGCTGCACATAGAGCGCGCGTGCACTGGGGGAAAGCGATGAAAAGCCATTGGAAGCGGGTAACGGCCATCACCTTTGGGATAACTATCCTCGCGGGGCTGACCTCGCCTCGGGTGTTTGCCACCTCGGCGGTCTGCAACTCGACGAACCTGCAAACGCTCGCCGATCAGATTAGTTCTTTCGCAGTCACGATTACCTCGGCGACCCCGACCTCCACCCCCGTCACCTTCTGCGATGTGAAAGGGGACATCACGACCGAGGTGCCGACGCCGAATACGGTCGAATTCGAACTGGGTTTACCAGCGACTTACAACGGGCGCCTTTTGTTCCTTGGCGGCGGGGGTTTCAACGGCTACATTCCCGCAGGCGTGGTGGACGGCGGTGTCGGCGCACAGTTTGCGACGGCCTATACCGATAGCGGCCACGAATCATCTTTCGCCAGCATTGCCGGCGAAGAGGGCCTTTCCGCTCTCGACGGCAGCTGGGGGCTGCTCCCGGACGGTCGAGCGAACACCGCCGCGCAGGTGGATTTCTCCTACCTAGGCGTGCATGCAAGCACCGTAGTCGCGCAAGCGCTAACTGCAGGCTACTACGGCAGTTCGCCGACCTCGTACTTCGAGGGATGTTCGACCGGCGGACGCGAAGCCCTGGTCGAAGCGCAAAAATTCCCTGGCGACTACCAGGGCATCGTGGCCGGCGATCCTGCGATTAGCGATCCTATCGCAGGTTTTACCTGGAACGATGAGGCATTGGTTTCGAGTTCCGATGCTTATTTAACCAATAGCGCGGTAGCGACTCTTGACGCGGCAGTGACCGCCGCATGTGACGGCTCTGACGGCGTGGTCGACGGCTTGATTGAGGATCCGAGGTTGTGCAACTTCGATCCAGCCAGTATCGAATGCAAGCATGGCGCTACCTCGAATTGTCTGACCGCCGCGCAGGTTGCAACGGTGAAGGCGATTCAGGCCGGCGCTCGCGCCGGGAATGGCACCCAGCTTTACCCCGGCTACAGTCTGAGCAACCCGGGTGGCTCAGACGGCTGGGATCTCTGGATCACCGGTTTCGAAAACCCGACAATTCCACCGATCGACGGCGAACCTTGGGGCGAGCCGCCTGCTTCGCTCGTCACCGCGCCGCTTCAATGGTCGTTTCAGGATCAGTTTTTGAAATACTTTGTCTTCAACGACCCGAGCTATGATTCACTGGGTTTCAATTTCAAGAGCGGCGATGCGGCCGCACTGCAGGCGGTCGTAACGAAATATGGCGGCAATGGCGAGAATACCGATTTGTCACCGTTTTTCGCCAACGGTGGGAAGTTGATTATGTACCACGGCTGGAGCGACCCGGCGCTCACGCCTTTTGTGAGCGTTGACTACTATAGTGGCGTGGCAAAGACACTAGGCGGTGGCTTCCCGCAGCTCCAAAATAACGCACGGCTCTTCATGGTGCCCGGAATGCATCATTGCTCGGGAGGTCCAGGACCCTACAATTTCGATCCGCTGACTCCACTCATCGGATGGGTTGAGACCGGGGCCGCACCGGAACGCATAATCGGCGAGGTGCCTGCGGGCCCTCAGGCCGGGCGCACTTTCCCCCTCTGCCCGTTCCCCAGCCTGGCAGTCTACCAAGGGGGCAGGGTGGATGATGCGGCAAATTGGGTATGTAAGCGCACCGCCCCATAGCGTGGCCGCGACCAACATCCCCCATCCGCGTAACCAGGCGGCAAAGACGGCACGGCGACGGTGCTTTCGCTGAGCCCTGCCAAGGCTCGATTACTTCCGCTCGATCTTTCGCGCTGTGACCACTGCGATGCCGAGCATCGCGTGTTTAAAACTACTTTTACCTGACGGAAGGACGTCGAGAGATCGCGAGCCGGGTGTTGGTGGCCGTTGACTTTCAACAGGGGGGCGACTTGCGACCTGGAGGCGCACTGGAATGTAACCCCAGGTTGAACGTCCTCCCATGTCTCCAATCCGTGGAAACGCAATGCTCTATGTGCTCCCTGTATTGCTGGGGTGGAGCGCAGCTATTATAGGAATGCTTTGCGAGTCGAGCCAATTTCGGAGGCGAAATGAGCATCGGCGAACCCGCATTGCTCGAAGATTTCTTAAGGTCCGCCACCTGGGCAGATCCGTATCCGGTTTATTCTAGATGGCGAGAGCAGTCGCCAGTGCTCGCGCGAATGCCATTTGTTCTGCCCGACGGGTCTGAGATCGAGACATTCCACTGGCTGCTGCTGCGGCACCGGGAGGTCTCTAGTGTATTGCGCGATCACGAGACCTTTTCCTCGGAACCGCCGCAAATCCCCGGCTTGTCCGTGCCCCGCCTACCGCTCGTCCAGGATGACCCGCCGCGCCACTCGGTACTACGGCGCCTGATTAGCAAGGCATTCACCGCGCGGAGAATCGCGCAGCTCGAGCCTTGGATTCGCCAGAATGCTGAAGAGTTGCTCGACTCGATGGGTGACGGAGAAGCCGAGGTTATGGACGGTCTCGCTGTTCCGTTGCCGGTCAGGGTGATTGCCCGTCTCCTGGGAATTCCCGGGGAAGACTAGGTGGTTTTCAAGCGCTGGAGCGATACGTTTCTGTCGATGAACACCCGCGACCTCGAGCCCGGCAGCCGGGCTCGCAATGCTATGGAGATGGCCGCTTATTTCGGGCGTGTGGTAGCGGAGAGACGAGTGCAGGGCGCCGAGGATCTCATAACTGGACTGGTCGAAGCCGAGCTCGATGGCGAACGGTTGCCGCAGGTTGAGCTACTGGGCTTTTGCGTCCTCCTGTTAATCGCCGGCAACGAGACCACCACTAACCTGGTTGGCAATATGCTTAATCTTCTTGCCACTCGGCCCGAGCTATGGCGGCGCCTGGGGGAAGATCGCTCCTTGGTCGAGCCCACGATCGAGGAGGTGC
This sequence comes from Candidatus Binataceae bacterium, assembly GCA_036495685.1. Taxonomy (NCBI): domain Bacteria; phylum Candidatus Binatota; class Binatia (SeqCode); order Binatales (SeqCode); family Binataceae (SeqCode); species Binataceae bacterium (SeqCode). Next base: position 44,065 of record DASXMJ010000214.1, read on the forward strand.
TGCGTTACGAAAGCCCCGTACAAACATTGTTTCGCTTTGTGCGGCGCAATACCGAGATAGGCGGGCGCGAAATCTTTCAACACACCACAGTTGCACTCGGCTTCGGAGCGGCCAACCGCGACCCGGAGGTGTTTGCTGAAGCGGAGCAATTCAATATCGAACGCGACTGGAGCAACCACGTCGCCTTCGGCGGCGGAATTCACTATTGCCTGGGTGCGCCTCTAGCGAGAGTAGAAGCAGCGGTCGCGCTCAACGTGATGCTCGATCGCTACGAGACGATCGCACCCGGTTCGCGACCGGGAACGCGTCAGAATGCGACCAATCTAGTATTTGGATTTACCCAACTGCCGCTTCGGGTCGCGCGCTGCTGAATAAAGCCTCTCACAGAATTCCAACAAAGAAAGAGAACGTCAGTCGGGTGGTGACAGGTGCTTCGGTTGCCGTCGATCCCGCAGCAGGAGTACAGAGACAAGGTATAAGCATGGTGGAAGAACCCAATATGGTCGGCGTCGTTGATGGGGACAGCCACTTCATGGAGCCCCTCGATCTGTTCGAGGAGCACGTCGAACCGCACTTTCGTGAGCGCGCCGTCAGGATCGCAACCGACCCGGTGACCCACAAGCGCGCGATGGTGGTGGACGGCAAGCCAATGAGGCTGCGAGATGTCGAGGAAGTTCTCGGCATCCTCAGCGGTTATGGGCAGAAGGAAGAGGGTGGAACGATCAGCACCTTCGACCGTTACTCCGCCTACAGCTCGGATTGGCAGGACATGACTGCGCGTACGCGCTTTCTCGACGCCGAAGGAATTGCAAGTCAGGTCATCTATCCGAGCCTTGGAATCATCTGGGAAGGTGAGGTCGCCGATGCGGAACTGGCCGACGCTCTATGTCGCGCCTACAATCGCTGGGCTTTCGATTTGGTCGCGAGCCATCGGCAGCGTCTTTTTCCCGCGGCGCATGTTTCCATCCGTGAACCCGCGCTCGCGGTCAAGGAGCTGCAGCGGGTGGCAAAACTGGGGTGTCGAAGCGTATTCGTCGCGGCCATGCCGATAAAAGGCAAGAGCTTCGGCCACTCGGATTTCGATCCAGTATGGGCGACCGCGCAGGACCTTGACCTGACGGTAGGGCTGCACGTGGTTTCGCACCATCATTATATGGGCAGCGACTTTTATCGCGATCCCAAGCCCGGCTTGATGTACTTCACGATGAATTTGTTGCAAGACCCTCGTCAGGTGCTCACGACCATGGTGATAGACGGAGTCTTCGAGCGCTTTCCACGCTTGCGGGTGGGTACTATCGAAGCGATGGCGGGATGGGTCGGCGAGTGGCTGGAGCGGATTGACTACCGCTACAAGTATATGGGCCATACCTCGGCGATGAAGCGCCCGGTATCAGAGTACTTCGCACGCAATATATGGATAAGCGGGGACCCCGAAGAAAAGATGTTTAAATATGTAGTCCAATTTGCGGGCGATGATAAGTTCTTCATCGGCTCTGATTACCCCCATGCCGAGGGGTTCGTTCATCCGGTCGCCAGCCTGCGCGAACATTTGAAGGATTTGCCTGCTGCGTCAGTGGAGAAAATTCTGTCTAAAAACGCGCGCGACTTTTACAAAATCTAGGACGCAGACCTTCTCAATCGAAGCCGAAAGCCGAGTCGAGTAAGATCGCAACCCCATGCTAAGTCCATACCGAGTCCTCGATCTGACTACCGAGCGCGGTTCCCTGTGCGGCCAGATCCTTGGCGATCTGGGCGCGGACGTCATCAAGATTGAGCCACCGGGCGGTTCGCCGGCTCGGCGGCTGGCACCCTTTTTTCAAGATCGAGCGGATCCCAATCGTTCGATTTACTGGTGGGCATACAACCGCAATAAAAGAAGCATCACTCTCAACCTCGAAAAGGACGAAGGTAGAGAACTCCTTTTTCAGCTAGCCGCGGGAGCGCGATTTCTAATCGAATCGTACGATCCTGGCTACCTCACAGAGCGTCGGCTTGGCCACGCGGATCTGACAGCCCACAACCGCGAGCTGATTCATGTTTCGATAACCCCGTTCGGCCAGGATGGTCCCAAGGCCGCGTACGCGGACAGCGACCTGGTAATTCTTGCCATGGGCGGACCGCTGCTACTCTACGGCGATGAAGACCGGGCGCCGGTTCGGTTGAGCGTGCCTCAGGCTTATCTTCATGCCTGCGGCGACGCGGCGGTCGGCGCCCTGGTGGCCAATCATGAGTGCAACCGCTCCGGCACGGGACAGCACGTCGACGTGTCCGCGCAGCAGTCGGTTACGCTCGCGACCCAAGCCAACAACCTGGCATACCGCCTGGAGGCCGACGAGGCGCGCCGCATGGCGGGAGGGGTGAAAGTGGGAGCAATGCGGGTTCGGCTGGTGTGGCAGGCAAAAGATGGCTTCGTCACGCACACGTTCCTGTTCGGGCGCCAGCTCGGCGTGTTCACCCAAAGACTCATGAACTATCTGTACGAACAAGGACTGTGTGATATCGCAACCCGCGACAAAGACTGGATCGCGTACGGGGCATTGCTCGCGAGCGGGCAAGAGCCGATGCAGGAATATGAGCGAGTCGTTGGTCTGATTGCGGGTTTTTTCGCCAGCCGAACCAAAGCCGATCTTTTCAGCGTCGCGCTTGAGCGCGGGTT